>JAKMGP010000247.1 GCA_022424905.1 Akkermansiaceae bacterium
CCGGCGAGCTTGCCATTCCATATAAAGTCTGGGGAGTTGGAATCGGCTTTTTCCAAACTTCGTTTCCATCATGGTCGTAGCAAAGCAAACCATACGACCCGAAATAGACGATGATGTATTGTTCATCTACCAGAACAGTTGGAGAAGCCTGACTCGCGGCACGGTGAACCTCCTCCGTCGCCTTTACTGGAGCGAATCTTCGCCAAAGTTCCTTCCCGCTCTTTTTGTCTAGAGCAATTGTCATCAACTCGTCCTCTCTAACGGCAGTGAGAAAAATCTGGCTCTCCGATAAAACTGGAGAAGACAGCCCCTGCGGGATTGGGACCCGCCAAGCTTCGCAATCTTTCCCAACTCGGACGGGTGGTTGACAGCCAACTGCAACTCCGGAACCATGAGGACCCCGGAAACGATTCCAACCACCTGCCTGATCCCCCTTCGCAGAAGAAATTAGAAAAAAGATAAAGCCAAACACCTTAAAGAATTCCTGTGTCTTTTCTATGGTCATGGTTGTCTTGAAGGCCAAGAGATTTTCTCCGTTGCTTGGTATTACTTCCAAGTAACTATTTCTTAATACATCGCCACCAACCAAGAAATGCGAACCATAATTTACCGAAGAACGGAAATCTGGTTCGCTTCTTCCACTTCCCAACGTAAGTAAGCCTCAGCATAGGCCGGGCAGCCTTCAACCAGATCATGATGGGCACCATCTGCAGCCAATTTTCCTTGATCGAAAAAGAGGATACGCGGAGCCTGACGGAGAAGATCAATACGGTGAGTCACGAGAACCGTGGTCCCTCCACTCTTCCGTGAGCGTGTCAAAACTGCGTCGTGAATTAAAAATTCGCTTTCGGGCTCCACTGAAGCGGTTGGTTCATCAAGTAAGAGGATACGCGGCGTGGCTAGAAAAGCTCGCGCTAAGCTCAGTCGCTGACGCTGACCTCCCGAAAGTTTAACGCCATTTTGGCCGACCTGCGTTTCATAACCTTTCTGTAAGGACCGAATAAAATCATGAGCATTCGCCTTCCTGGCCGCTGAGAAAATTTCTTCCTCAGTGGCATCCGGATCCCCATAAATCAGGTTCTCCCATATTGTGCCATCGAAAAGGTAATGGTCCTGCCCGACATATCCGATTTTCTTGCGAAGAGAATCGAGGGTCACCATTTTGATTTGGGTGTCATCAATCGTAACCGAGCCAGAATCAACATCATAAAAGCGGGGGATTAAATTGAGGAGCGTGCTTTTCCCTGAACCACTCCCCCCGGCAACCGCCACAAACTCGCCAGCTTTGATCGAGAAACTCACCTGCTTCAGAATAGGCTTTCCAGGGAGATATGAGAAACTCACCTCATTAAAATCGATCGCTCCATTCACGCTTTCCAATGATCTGGCCTCCGGCTTATTTTTAATGAGAACAGGTTCATCGAGAAGCTCCATGATACGTGTTGCCGCTGCTCGAGCTCTTTGGAGAATATCACTCGTTTGGGCAATCGTCCGGATAGGACTTTGAAGGCGCCACCAAAAACCACGATAAGCCAGAAGAGCTCCAAGTGAAAAGAGACTGCTGTCGTTCATGATGAGCCACGCTCCAAGGCCCAGCATGATGAGATTATTGATAAAGCCAAAAACAGAAACGATTGGAAAATACGTATTACGAAGCCGACTTGCCTTAACACTTGAATCATAAAAGTGATCGGCATTCTCCCGAAACGTCTCCGTCTCATGCTCCCTGCGGCCAAATGATTGAGTGACCAAGATTCCAGCCAATCGATCTTGCACGAAGGACCCAATATTCCCGAGCTTCTTTCGCACTCCGGCATAGAGTGATTTGACTCTACGATTGTATTTTCGGATAAAAATAAAAGCGAAGGCGAGCGGGATAATAGAAGCCGCCCCAACTACCGGACTGATCCAGAGAACCATTCCCGCCACCACGATAAAAGTGACAACCTCCTCCACTAATGCAGTCAGTCCCTGTAGGACCGATTGCTCCATCGCATCAACATCACTAGTGAT
>JAKMGP010000250.1 GCA_022424905.1 Akkermansiaceae bacterium
CCGTATCTTTCCTTCAGTATCTACGACCGTGGCTGGGGATGCTCCTGGAATGATCGCGGGGTGGCCATTCCACCCATGCATGACGAACGGCAGATCTTTGAAAGGCTCTTTGGTGAAGAAGATCTGAGTGCGAAGCGCCAACAGATTGAGAACGACCAGCAGATCGTGCAATCCCTTTATCGCGACATGGAGCAGATCAAGAAAAAGGGCGGGGATGCCTCGAAGATCGAATCCTACCGGACCGTCATTTCAGAACTTGAAGCGCAATTGAAGCATGAGGAATTTTGGCTCAAGACCAAGAAGCCGGAAGTTCCCAATACCTTGAGCGATGATCAGGAATTCGCTTTTTCGACCAAGGTGCGCAATCTCTTCGAGCTTTCCAAGCTGGCGCTGCAGACGGACTCGACGCGGGTCATCACGCTTTCCTTGGATTGGATTTATGGCGCGATCAAAGTTCCCGGAGCGATCGGTGGCTGGCACACGTTGTCCCATCATGCGGGCAAGGCGGATGCGCTGAACAAACTCAGCCGAATTGAGAGCGACATCATGAAGCACCTCAACCAGTTCCTGAGCGAGCTCGATCAGATTGAGGAAGGGAAGGGGAGTTTGCTGGACAATACCACCGTGGTGATCGGGAGTAACTTTGGTGATTCTTCAAATCACACCTGCAACAATCTCCCGACTATCGTGGCAGGTGGCGGTTACCGTCATCAAGCCCACACCGTTCTCGAAAATCCGACCCCGCTTTGCAATCTCTACCTGGAGCTTCTCCACAAACACAATGTGGACTTGGGCTCCTTCGGAAGTAGCAAGAAGGATCTCGGTTTGCTTAATGGGTAAATCGAATCCTTTTTGGGGTCTTCATCATCGTAAGCTTTGAGATTCTTTCGTCATTACAGGCGACCAGAGGGGCGGCGACTCATTCCAAGGGCAGGGAGAGGCCAAGTAGCTTGCAAAGGTAAAGCATCAGGCAGGTGGCCTTCTTCAAGCGCTTATTATCAATTGACCTTTACCCCTGAGTCACTACATCGCTTGGATTGAATTGGGTCATGAAGAAGCAAGTACTACTCCTCATTTTGCTTTTGCCGGTTTCGGTAATGGCGGTGGATATGCGGAGCTACAACGATCTTGTGATGCCGTTTTTGGACAAGCATTGCACGAACTGTCACGATGCAGATGATCCGAAGGCCGATCTAGACTTGTATACGATCAAGGCAGAGTTCGATAAGATTGAAACGGTGCGGGTCTGGCAGAGAATCTACGAGCAGGTCCAATATGATGAAATGCCGCCTGCAAAAAAGAAGCGCCCTGATGCCGCGGAGCTGCAAAAAGTGATCCAATGGATCTCCTCTGAACTCAACAAATCAGGACATGGCACCGGTCTGGAGGAGAAGCTACTGCTGCCTGATTACGCCAACTACATGAGCCACGAATTGCTTTTCAATGGCAGTATTACAACAAAAGCGTATACCCCGGCTCGCTTGTGGCGCACCCGCCCGTTTATTTACGAAGCGAACTTTGCCGAGCGATATGGGAAGAAGCCCAGGCAGGGATTTCAGATCGGAGGGAAAGGCCGAGATATCGTTAAGGAAGGGGATCATGCGGGAAAGACTCTCGCGCGTGGACGATCCTACCAACACCTTCGTTATGCCAACCCCTTTTTTCAATTCGTGCACCATGCTTCGGGGATTACCGACTATAGCTCGATTGTAGCTGATCAGACTTCCCTTGAAACCCTGCTGGTCAATGCGGAAAAGATGGCTGAGATTTTGACGGTCGGCCGAGCGATTCCTGTCAGCGTGACGGTTAAAAATGACGGTAGCAAGTTCGCCAACAATCCGGGTGGCTTTGCCGGGGGGGCAGTTACCAGTTTCGTGAAGAATGTCGGCTTGATCAAACCGGCTTTTATTAAAGTGCTCAATTCCAAGGGAACTCCAAGCGACGCGGATATCAACACGGCGGTGCAGACCTGCTTTAAGGTTCTCTTGCATCGTGACGGGAACCCCGAAGAAGTGCGCCGCTACGTCGACGACCTGTTTAAGAAGAACTTACCTCAGGGTAATCTAATGGCACTGCAAAGCGTCCTAATCGGCATGGCGATCTCTCCGGAGTTTGTCTATCGTCTAGAATTGGGCATGGGTGAAAAGGACAGTTACGGCCGCCGACATCTCTCAGAACATGAGCTTGTTTATGCCTTGAATTATGCCCTGTTCAACAGTCCTCCCTTTGATGACTTTGACCACAAGCGCAGCAAGGACAAAAACAAAAAAGGAGACCTGAATTCGCCGGGTGTCGACGACCTGCTCTACTATGCGAAGAACAAAATTTCCAAGCATCCACTGGACGGAGTGGAGGATATGGCGCTGATTGATGAGACCTTGAAAAAGTTTCTCATGACCCCCAGGGGAAGTGTTTCAGGGCTCGGCGAAGTGATGAAAGCAGGTCAGCTCAAGACAAAAGAAGA
This sequence comes from Akkermansiaceae bacterium, assembly GCA_022424905.1. GTDB lineage: Bacteria > Verrucomicrobiota > Verrucomicrobiia > Verrucomicrobiales > Akkermansiaceae > SW10. Next base: position 2,465 of record JAKMGP010000250.1, read on the forward strand.
TGTGGAACGTGAGTTACGCCGACTGCTCAGTGTGAAATTATTCACTCGTCCCAAAAGTGACAGCCGCCCGGCGCATCGAATTAAAAATCCAAGGATCCTCCAGTTCTTCCGGGAATTTTTCGGCTACCACCACGCTCCCAATGTGTTTAAGGACGAAAAGCGCTTTGCTTATTATTCGGAGAGCGGCACTCGAAGCATGGTCAGCGACACTGACCAGTTAATTCTCTACCTTGTTGACCAGGACGAAAATGTGCTGGAGAACATGCTGACCACAAACCTCAGTTTTTTTAGCACGAGCATCGGTAATAGACCATTGAAAGCGGCTCAAAAAGCGCAGGAAAAATTTGAAAGTAAAAAGATCACAGGCGAACTGAGCCCGATTGAGAAACTGCATAATAAACATTACTCGATGTCTTATAATGTGAATCCGGGTAGCGCTGAAAACTCGAGTAAAAAGCCCTACAATCTGCCTAAAGCGCAACGCATTGGCATCCTCACTCAACCCTCTTGGCTGGTCGCCCATTCAAATAATTTTGAAAATGATCCTGTGCGTCGAGGCAAGTGGATACGTGAAAAGCTGCTGGCCGGCTTTGTCCTTGATGTTCCCATTAACGTAGACGCAAAGGTGCCAGAGGATGAACACAAGACGCTACGCGAACGTTTCTCGGTCGTTGAAGCTGAAGAATGCTGGCGCTGTCACAAGAAAATGAATCCGCTCGGGATGCCTTTTGAAGGTTATCATGACAGCGGTCGTTTCCGTACTGAGGAAAAAGGCAAAGCGGTCGCCACCAATGGTGCGATAAGCTACAGCGGGGAAAAAGGTCTTGATGGCGAAGTGGCGAATGTTTCCGAGATGATGCACAAGCTGGCTCAGTCCAAGCGCGTTAAGCAATCATTCGTCAGACATGCGTTTCGTTTTTTCATGGGACGTAATGAATTGCTCAGCGATTCGCAAACTCTCATCAATGCGGAAAAAGCCTATGTCGATAGTAATGGAAGTTTTAAAGAAATGTTGATTTCACTTCTCACGTCAGATTCATTTTTATACCGGAAATAGGAGCTAGCTCATGAAATACAGCAGACGCCACAGCATCAAAACCTTCGGGAAGCTATCTCTCGGAAGTATGGCCTTCACGCCCTTCATGAATCACCTGGCAGCCCAGCGTACTACGGGAGCCACGCCTAAAAGATTTTTGTTTGTGCTGAAAAGCAGTGGCCTTACCGAAGAGCACATCACCCCTCCGGCCTATCGGCCTTTTCTTGAGAGTCCTGTCGATAAAGTGATCGATAAACCGCTTCAGAGCGTCGCGCTGCCCGAGACCCTAACCTCTCTTGATCCGTTCAAGGATAAGATGACGATTGTGCAGAGGATTTCCGGCAAAATGTGTGCCACGGGCCATAGTGGATTTTATGGCGCGCTGGGTGCCTTTAAGGGTTCGAACACCAAAAAGCCGATCGCTCATACCATCGATGGTTATCTGGCCAGGAAGTTCCCGAGTGTTTTCAATCATGTGGGTTTAAAGATGGGCAACGGTTCGGAGTCTGTTGCTTATCCATCTATTTCTTCGGCTGGAGGGGGTAAGCAACTTCCCTATCAGTGCAACCCTATGATTGCCTACATGAATCTCTTCGGTTCGATCGCAGAATCTGGAGATGTTCAAAAGAAGTATGCGGCCTCAGGCAATATCTTGGACTTTGTATCTAATGATGTCAAAAAGCTGAAGCGACAACTCAACGGGGCCGAAGCCGAGAAGCTTGACTATTACCTAGAGGGGTTTGATGCCTTGAAAGAGCGCCGCATTAAGCTCACAGGCATGCAGAAGATTTTGAATCAGAATGCACCGGAAGTGACCGACACATTCACCTCGCCCACCCCCACGCATCATCTCGAAGCGCACTTTGATTTAGCGGCCGCCACCTTGATCAGCGGTCTCTCCAATTCTATCAGTATTCTTTGCGATGATCTTCAAACCAACTACGACGGTATTGGAATACCTGGGACAGTTCACGGCATCGGCCATGGCGCGACGATTGGGGAACACAATTCCGAGCAGTGCCGAGATTTGATTCGTAAGTTTCACCTCGAGCTTCTCTCTGGGCTTATGCATAAACTTGCGAAGGTGCCGGAAGGCGATGGCACGATGCTGGACAATACCGTCATCGTCTACCTTAGCGATAACTCAGATAAGCATCACTCCTTCGCCAACGAGTGGCCTCTTTTGCTTTTTGGCGGTAAGTTTAATGGCCGGCTGAAGTCCACCGGGCGCTATCTACAGTATCCCGATTACGGCAAGCAGGGACATCGTACGATCGGCAACTTCCTCACAACCATCGTGCAGGCGGCTGGCCTGCCCGATAAACATTTTGGCCACTTGGATCTTGGGCTGAGCGATCTCGACCAAGAAGGCCCCCTCCATGAACTCTTAGTTTAATCTTTCTCTCCCTCACCCTAAATTATGATGAAAAAACTCACCCTCTTCCTCCTCGCATGCAGCCTGTCAAATGGTCTCCTCGCAGCAAACAAAAAGCTCAAGGTCTACATCTTAGCTGGGCAATCCAATATGCAAGGACATTGCACGACCTCTGTGATTGAGAGCCGCTTAAAAGATCCGAAACTCAAAGTGGGATTCGAAAAATACCATCAAGGTGGATCCTTCGTTAAAAGGAATGATGTTTTCATTAATCACATCGAAAAAGAAATGCATGGACCCATGAGCGTGGGCTATGGGGCCAGTAATGAGAAGATTGGCCCGGAACTTTCCTTTGGATGGACGATCGGTGACAAGCTGGATGAAGACGTGTTAATCATCAAAGCAGCCTGGGGAGGGAAATCACTCTTTCGCGATTTCCTGCCGCCCAGTGGCCGGAAGCCGGACGATACCTTCATTCAGGCGCTAGAAGATAAAGCAAAAAAGAAAAAGAAGCCCTTTTCAAAAGAGGAATATATGGAGGGGTTTGGGCACTATTATCGACTGATGATGACAAGTGTTGGTGAGACTCTCGGTGATCTCAAAACTTACGCGCCCAACTACAAGGGGCAGGGGTATGAGATTGCGGGCTTCGTCTGGTTTCAGGGCTTCAACGATAAGTTCTCTGACCATTCCACAAGCACCTATCAGGAGAACATGGCGCATTTCATCAGAGATGTCCGCAAAGACTTAAAGTTACCCAAGCTTCCTTTTGTGATTGGAGCGATGGGGCACCAAGGCACCGAGCAAAAAGGAACGACCAAGATCCTCGCCGCCGCGCAAATCGCGACCGCGAAAATGCCTGAATTTAAAGGCAACGTCATCACCGTGAAGACCGCTGATTTTTGGGACTACGATGCCGGGAAAGCTTTCGAGAACAAAAACAAGGACCCCGATACTTGGGCAAAACTTGGGAGTAATAGAGCCTATCATTATTTTGGCAGCGCTTCTTTCTTTGAGAAAACAGGAACTGCCTTCGCCGAAGCGGTGATCGAATTAGGGAAATAGAACGACCAAGCTTAGGTGAGGATATCGCTGATCACTTTCCCGTCGTTGGTTGGTCCAATGAGACGTTGGTCAAGTCCCTGATAGGGAAAGCTGAAGCGATGCGGATCAAGTCCGAGCTGGTGCAGGATCGTGGATTGTAAATCACGGATCCCCACTTTGTCTTCCGCGATGTAGTAACCAATGTCGTCTGTCGAGCCGTAGGCACCTGGCTTTACCCCGGCTCCCGCCATCCACATCGTGAAGGCGTGCGGGTGGTGGTCGCGGCCGTAGAATCCTTTTTTCAATTCGTTACGTACGTTGTTCTGCATCATCGGGGTGCGTCCAAACTCGCCGCCCCAGACGATGAGTGTTTCATCGAACAGACCACGCTGTTTCAGGTCTTTGATGAGGCCCGCGATGGCCTTGTCGATTTGCTGACATTTGATCGGCAAAGTTTCATCGATTGATTCGCCCAGTGACGAACCGTGGTGATCCCAACCCCAATCGTAGAGCTGCACGAAGCGCACTCCGTTTTCGACCAGTCGTCGTGCTAGGAGGCAGTTGTTGGCGAAGGTTGGATCGTCGCCCTTGTAAATCTGGCGTGGGTCGGCGGCGGTCTCGGCGGCAGAAACGTGGCCTGGTTGCGCACCGTAAAGATCCAGAATGTGCTTTGGTTCCTTGCTGATGTCCATCACCTCCGGGACCGACATTTGCATGCGGAAAGCCAACTCATACTGCGAGATGCGAGTGAGGGTTTCCGGGTCGCCGATTTGTTGGTGCTGGAGTTCGTTTAAGTCGTTGAGTGCGTCGAGCGTCTTGCGACGCATTTGACGACTCATGCCTTTCGGGTCCGAGAGATACAGGATAGGATCGCCGCCATCAGTGCGGCACTGCACACCCTGATAAACGGTCGGCAGGAATCCCGAACCCCACAAGGATTTGCCGGCACTTGGCGTTTTACCACCTGAGGCGAGCACCACAAACCCGGGTAGGTTCTGGTTCTCGCTGCCGAGTCCGTAGGTCACCCACGATCCCATCGATGGTGAACCAAGGAGTTGACTTCCGGTTTGCAAAAGAAGCTGCGCAGGCGAGTGGTTGAACTGTTCGGTGTGCATTGAGCGGATGACGCAGACATCATCGATCACGGAACTGAGACCGGGAAGGAGACTGCTGATCCACTGGCCACTCTCGCCATGCTGGGCGTAGTCGAATACAGGACCCATCATTTTTGGCTTCCCCTTGATGAAGGCGAAGCGTTTTCCTTCGAGATATTCGTCCGGGCAGACCTTGCCGTGATACTTAGTCAGGGCCGGCTTGTTCTCAAACAAATCAAGCTGTGATGGCGACCCCGCCATGTGCAGGTAGATGATCGACTTGGCCTTGGCCGGAATGCGGAACCGCGGCTTTGCGGCTGCCGCTGTTTCAGCCGACAACAATTGCTGCAGGGCGATCGCACCGAAGCCGAGACCGGATTGCTTGAAGAAGTGGCGGCGCGTATTGGCGCGAAGTTGCTCGAGTTTGAGGTTCATGGTTTCATCAAAGTTTCATCAAGGTTGAGAATGACGCTCGCCACGCACACCCGGGCCGCGTCGCCTTCTTTGAGTCCGGCGGACTGAAGCAGTGCCTGAGCCTCCTCCGGTTTCGATGCGAAGTCGGCTTTCATCGTCTCGTAAAGCGCGTTCAGTCGTTTCGCTTCCTCCGCGGTCGGCGGACGCGTGAGGGCAAGCCGGAAACCGTGTTCGATGTTGGTCATCCGCTTTGCCAAGGCACCGGCTGCTTCGATGAAGGCTGTGTCGTTTAGGGTCACGAGTGCTTGCAAGGGCGTATTGGTGCGGACCCGGCGGATTTGGCAAACTTCACCGCTGCCGGCATCAAAGGAGGTCATTGCTGGATGGGGACTGGTGCGCTTGGCGTAGGTGTAAAGCCCGCGCCGGTAGCGGTCCGGTCCGGTTGCGTTTTTCCATCGCTCACCGCTGTAGGTTGACTTCCATACACCATCTGGTTGCGGTGGCATCACTGATGGGCCACCGAGTTTACGCGTCAGCAAGCCGGATGCTGCGAGTGATTGATCGCGCACCATTTCCGCTGAGAGACGAAAGCGCGATCCTCGGCTGAGAAGCCGGTTGCGTGGGTCGGCCGCAAGTCTTTCGGGCGTCACCACCGCGCCTTGCCGGTAGGTCCCGGACATCACGATGGTCTTCAGCAGTTGTTTGAGTGACCAACCCTTCTCGCGATAATCGACCGCCAGCCAATCGAGTAATTCGGGATGCGACGGCACCGCTCCCTGCGAGCCAAAATCTTCCTCGGTCTCGACGATTCCGATGCCGAAAAGCCGCGCCCAGACCCGGTTCACCATGACTCGTGCGGTGAGTGGGTTCTCCGGCTGCATCAGCCACTGGGCAACGCCCAATCTGTTCGCTGGCGATTCGCTGGGTAGCTTACCGAACACCTCCGGTACGCCCGCTTCGACTTCGTCGCCTTGATCGAGAAAATTGCCGCGGTTGTGAATGTGAGTTTTGCGACGCTTCTCTCCAGCGAGCTCTCGCATGATCGCGGTCTTGGAAATCCTCGATTGCACACCCTTGAGCGCTTTCTGTGTTACTGCCAATTTCGCCTTCAGTTCGCGCGTCGGTCCGTAGACTTGTTCGGCAAACATTTTTTCCAGACCCGCGACCGGGTTAATATCCGCTGTCAGCCACTTCACTGAGTGTGTACTTGCTGACAAGCGGAAGGATTCGAAAAGCAGCCCTTGGCCGTATTCCATGTCCAAAGTTAGGCGCAGTTGCCCGCCGGAGATTGGCTTGGCAAAATCGAAGACCGCAGCGTGTGGCTCGGAGGCCTTGGGGGAAAATGCCCAGCCCGCTTCCGGCTTGCCGTCAATCGCCCTGGCGACATCCCAGCCGCGTTGCGAAAAATCAGCGCGCGGGTTGACGAGTTTGAGCTTCTTGGGTTTAGCACCCTGGACAAGAAACTCCGCGGTGAGCTCACGTAAGGCTACGTTTTTGTCTGGCCACTGACCGCCCGCTTTTTTTGGCAACGCATCGATACGCAAGGCGGTTAAGTCTTCCCCAGTCGGCAGATTAAGGGTCAGGGTCCAAGTGTCCTTCTCCGGATTTTCCGAGCTGACTTTGAGCGCCCCGTTGGCCGCCTGCTTCAGCGTCACACCCTGCTTTGACTCCATCCCGGCCAGCTTCAACGGTTGCCAGAGCGGTGTCTTTTTAAAGGCCGCTTTCCACTTGGAAAAAGCCTCTGCGTAGCCAGCTGGCTTTGCCTTTAGCTTTTGATTGAGCGCCGTAATTTCCACTTCGAACTTTGCGACTTTTTCACTTTGCTCGGCCGTGGGAGTTGGCATGACGGGTGCAGGTCGGTCGGCATCCTCGGTTTGGTTGAAGAAGCTGTAGAAAGAGTAGTAATCATCGATACTGATCGGGTCATACTTGTGAGAGTGACACTTGGCACAACCCATTGTGAGCCCCATCCAAACCTGCATCGTGGTGTCCGCCCGGTCCTTGACAGCAGCGACGCGAAACTCCTCATCGTCTGTGCCTCCCTCGTCATTTTCCATCGTATTGCGGTGGAAAGCAGTTGCCAGAATTTGTTCGGTCGTAGGCTTGGGCAAGAGGTCGCCAGCGAGTTGTTCGATCGTGAACTGGTCGTAGGGTAGGTCGCGGTTCAGCGCCTCAATGACCCAATCGCGGTAGCGCCACATGTCGCGGTGACGATCTTTCTCGTAACCTTTCGTGTCCGCAAAGCGTGCCAAGTCGAGCCACATCCGTGCCCAATGTTCACCGAAATCTTCAGCCCCTAACAAGCGATCGACCACTGCCTCGAAATCGCCCGACTTCACAAAGGCATCCGCGTCTTCAATCGTAGGAGGTAAACCAGTGAGGTCGAGCGAAACCCGTCGGATCAACGCGTAACGATCCGCCTCGGCTGAAGGCGCAAGCCCGGTCGCCTTTTTTAGTTGCTCACCGACAAAATGATCAATCGGATGCCTGTCCCCCGGTACGGCAGCCTTAACGGGTGGTTCAAAGGACCAGTGCGTATCGTATTCCCCTCCTGAAGCGACCCAGTCCCGCAGCAGTTTTTTTTGAGTCTCGGTGAGAACATGCCCTGTGTCCTCTGGCGGCATGAGATCATCTTCATCGTCGGTCTCAATCCGATAGATCAACTCGCTATCCTCTACCGGTCCGAGCATTTTTCTGGCTCCCTTTGCGGTATCAAGCCGCAGATCACCTTCGCGGGCCTCCTTGTCCGGTCCATGACAGGCGAAGCAGTTCGCCGAGAGGATTGGCCGGATATCCCGATTGAAATCCACCGGTGGTTCACCCCATGCGATCGAGACCAGCAAAGTGGAAGTGATGGCGGCCAAGAGCGTTTTCATGATGGAGGATACTGGCATAAGAATGAAAGGTCGTCTGGTTATTTTCTTGGATAAACAGTGTATAAAAATGCCCAAGAACTTCCTAGGGCCAATTAACCATCTTGCTCTTCTTGCTCTCTGACATCATAGTCTTAACACTCTCTCTGTGGCAAAAATCTGGAAAGCTCACATCAAAATTACCGTAGTAAATAGCTAATGAAACATCACCTGATTCACCTCACCATTTTGAGCTTTTTGTGCCTGAAGGCCTTTGCTGCCGATCCCATGTGGATTTGGAAGGCCGGCACCATCGCAAGCGAAGAGGCTAACTTTAAAACAACTCTGACGCTTAAGGCCAAGCCGGCCAAGGCTCCCTTGATCATCACTTGTGACAATTCCTTTAAACTCAGCATCAATGGTAAAAAAGTCACCGCTTCTAAAAATTGGGAGACGCCAGTCAGGATGGATGTTGCGAAGTTTCTTCAGGCTGGAAAGAATTACGTGCTCGTAGAGGCTGATAATGAAGGTTCGATGGCCGGATTCATCATGTCGCTGAAGGCTGGAAAGCAAAAACTGGTCACTAATAAGAGCTGGATGGCGCAGTCGCATGAGGGCGAATGGCACCAGGCCGTTGAGCTGAAGAAGTATGGAGCAGAGCCCTGGGGAAATGTTTTCAATCAAGCGGCAGGCCCTGGCCAAATTGCCAAAGCCACGAATTCGCCTAAGTCAATCCCGGTGACCACCTTACCGGGTTTCAAGGCAGAGAAGATTTATGACGTAAATAAGGCCTCGCAGGGTTCATGGGTAGGGATGACGGTCGATCCCAAGGGGCGGCTCATCACAACGGACCAATATGGTGGAATTTACCGGGTCACCCTGAACCCGAAAGTTTCGGTTGAAAGGCTCAAGGTCAATGTGAGCGGTGGTCATGGTGCGCTCTATGCTTTTGACAGCCTCTACATCATGGTTGGCGAGGGCAAGCGTGGTCTTTACCGCCTACGCGATACCAACGGCGACGACCAGTATGACAAAGAGGAATATCTTATTCCGCTTAAGGCTGGTGGCGAGCATGGATCGCATAGCCTGGTGCTGAGCCCGGATAAAAAGTCGATTTACATGGTGGGAGGTAATAACACGGACATGCCACCCTCGGTGACTTCATACCGGATGGCAAAAGCTTGGAAAGAAGATCATATTCTTCCGCGCATGCCCGACGGACGGGGTCACAATAACGGTCGAATGGCTCCTGGCGGCTTTATCATGAAGGTCAGCCCCGATGGCAAAACTCAGGAAATGATCTGCCACGGTTTCCGCAATGAATTTGATGCTGCCTTCAATCTGGATGGTGAACTCTTCGCGTTCGATGCGGATATGGAATACGACATTGGCGCTCCATGGTATCGTCCCACCCGCGTAAATCATGTCGTTTCTGGCGTGGACTGGGGCTGGCGCCATGGCACCGGAAAATGGCCGAACTATTACACCGATACTTTACCGGCAACGATCGACATTGGACCAGGCAGTCCTACCGGAGTCAGCAATGGACTGGGAGCCCGCTTTCCAGCGAAATACCAAAAAGCGATCTACATCAACGACTGGACCTATGGAACGATGTACGCCATCCATCTTGAGCAGGACGGGGCGAGCTACAAGGCGACCAAAGAAGAATTTGTCTCTGGAAAACCTCTTC
>JAKMGP010000271.1 GCA_022424905.1 Akkermansiaceae bacterium
TAGAAACCTATTTGCTCAAGTTCGCGCTTGTGCTCGAAGAAAAATGCACCTGTATCTGGATCTGCGGTGGCACTACCTATACAATTCCATTTTTTAAGATCGGCACTAAAGAAAATGCGATAAGGAAGAGCCGGGGTGCCGCGAAACTGAACGCTATTCAGGCCTACACTTGAAAGATCATATTGCAATTCCACCGCTTGAGCGGAGGGAAGTAGACTTGTAACTTGCACTGATGTGAATTGGTTAGGAAAATTGGCAGGATCATAAAAGAAGTTGGCGTCTACCTCGATCCGGTTTACCACGATACCCTCAGGGATATAGAGTTCGACATAGTTGTCTCCGTCTCCGAGATCATCAAACCCAAGGGGTGCATGCCGGTTCCCATCGCAGTCTATCAGCTGAATAGCATTTAATTCTGCTTCACCAAGATCTCCACCACGAGGCCCTGTGACACCGCCATTCCAAACGAGTTGGAGTGCTCTTTGCGAAGATCCCGCAGGGCCACCTACTTGGTTGAACAGGTAAGCATTGATGAGAGCTGGCCCAGTAGACGATCCTACAGTGACGGTGGGTGATACTAAACCTGTGAGAGAGTTCCCGTTAATATCTTCAACCGCCCCAATAATTTCCACTCTGTCTGGAAGGTCATTAGGGTCAGCAATGGGACCAGCCAGAAGAATGGTGTGCAATTCATTAGATTCTGTGGCGGGTTCCAGAGTTGCACAGTTTGGTGTCGAGTGAACGCCATTCTTGCTGACCACTCTAAATGCCTCTGGGCTTAGACTTGATGCCTTAACTTGCACAGACAACACCAATGGCATTCCATCATCACCAAAGTTTTGGGGACAGCCTGTGACGATGCTTAGCAAGAATGGAGGGACATCAAGAGCTCCTAGATAGGCTGACTGAATACTCGGCTCGCTCGAAGCTCGGTTAGAACTTATAGTAAAAAGAAGCAGAATGGAGAGAAGGGAAGAATACGTTTTCACTCGCGTAGATTTAACTCGAGGATTCAAAGAATGTTGTAGAGTTTCTCGATTTCCTTCGCCGAATTACGTTACATCCAAATGGCGGAATTGGGGAAGAGAAATCAAGGAACAGGATACGGGGTTCGATGTCTCCCCCTCACCAAAGATTCACCCCTCCCCTTTCCTGATTCGGGGATGCTGCTTAGGGGGATCGGTAAATCTATGTGACACAAAGCAGGCCGCTAGCACGCAGGGTGAAGGGTTCGATATGCCGTAATCACCTAACACCTGTCCGCTTTCAAGTTTCCCACGCCAACAGGCATGTGTTACGACTGACGTATCATGAAATCGCTTCAAGCCCTTCTTGCGCTCTTCGTGTGTGGATTCGCGCCTCTCCACGCTATGCAGATCTTTGTCAAAACACTAACTGGAAAAACCATTACACTCGATGTTGAGGCGTCCGACACGATAGATAATGTAAAAGCTAAAATACAAGATCGTGAAGGCATCCCACCAGATCAACAGAGATTAATTTTTGCTGGCAAGCAACTTGAGGATGGCCGCACCCTCTCAGACTACAACATTCAAAAGGAAGCTACCTTACACCTCGTCTTACGCCTCCGAGGTCCCCTTGGACTTGCTATCACCAGAATTGCTTATGAAGAAAAAAACCATAAGTTAAATCTCACTTGGCGGAATACGGGAGCCGCGTCTTATATCGTAAAGTATTCTACAGATCTCACAAATCTGGACTTGGATATCGCAGATGGCTTTTCATCTACGGATGATGAAAATCCAAACGAAGCTGAAACGATTACAGTCACCCTCGATTTGACTGAAGCGGGCATTCCCGCCTCTAATCGACTTTTTTTTCGGGTCGAAGCAGAATAATTTTGAAATTGGCAAGCCTGAGAAACCTTAGAGGGGGTCTTCGAACCCTGAGTCGTGATTCATGGTGTCTGGCAAGGAATCAGGATGCGGTGGGCGTGTTATCGCTAACCTCTTCTCTCGAAGGTCCGGTAGCTGCGGACTTAAGGCTGTGTTGGTAAAAGGTAAAACTCAATGAATAGCTAACCCTTGGTTGAGTGGGCGGTCATTTTGCGTATGAGTCGAATCAGTCTTCGAGACTTGATCGCTAGATATTTATCTTTTTGTAAAGAAAAAGGGCTCCCAAGGCTATAATCCTACCCCAATTTTCGATTTCACAGGCACTTCGATTTCTTTTTGATCAATCCATTCATCTAATTCGACTGTAATTGTGTCGACCTTCT
>JAKMGP010000280.1 GCA_022424905.1 Akkermansiaceae bacterium
TAAAGACGACGACGCTGTCACGGGTCGAGTTCGGAGAGCCCAAGGTGGGGCGCCCGACGGTCACGACAGGGAAGCTTCCGTTGTTGTTGGGATTGGTTCCTCCGGAGATTTCATCGCCGTCACTAAAGCCGTCGTTGTCGCTGTCGCTATCGAGCGGGTCGGTGTTGTAGGTATTGATTTCCTGGCCGTCGGTTAGGTCGTCATCGTCGGAGTCGGAGTTGTTGGGTGAAGTTCCCTCGGTCCATTCGTCTTCATCAATGAGGCCGTCCGAGTCGAAGTCTCCACTGCCATCACGGGATAAATCTCCAAAGTAGAAAGTTTCCCAGTTGTCTCCCATGCCGTCGTTGTCACTGTCGGTGGGATCGGTGATGTCGATGGCCGAGTCAAAGGCGATGCCCGTCAGGGATCGGTTTTGGCTGGTGCTGGCGATGTCGATGGTGATGTCTGAATTGCCGCTGGAAATGTCGAAAACGTGGTAGACGACGCCATTGCTGGTGTGGTCATGGTTGGTGGAGCGGGAGCCGCTGCCGTCATCGACCGAGACGGTGTATTCGGTGCCTTCGTTATCGCCGGAAGCGGTGAAGATTGTGAGCCGGAAGGTGTCGGAGTTGGAGCGGGTGATGGTGAAGCGTCTCGTTCCGCTCGAGTTGGCAAGGACAGGAGCGCTGGTGATGGCATTTCCAGCGGTGGGGTCTTCCAAAGTCCCGAAGTTACCATTGCCCGACCACATTCCGATGTTGGTATCGATGGTGGTCACGCCGACGCCTGCGGGGAGGTTGTAGACGTTGTTGGAATTGGCGGAGGAGATGTTGTAGTTGGTGGTGTAAACGGAGTCCGATTCTCCCATACCGAAGATGACATAGCCGCTTGTGCCATACTCCTGATCGTCGTCGAGGTTGGCACTGGTACGCCAGTTGGCACCAGCTGTCGAATCGACGCCAATGGCAGTGACGGATGACTTAAGATTGAGAGCGGAAGCAAGGAGCGGGAGCGCGACGAGGGCTCCCTTTCGAATGAGGGTCATCATTTTAGGTGTGTGTTTGGCCGAAGGTGCCACCCCGTGGCATAGCACCAATCAGATCCAATTGCGATGGGTTAGTCTATTCGCGGACAACGCGGTAGAACTTTTTCGCTTCATTTGCGGCCGGAGAATCGACAATTACAGTGGTGATCGTTCCGGGCGAGGGAGTAGCATCGATTTCGGTTAGCAAGGGAGTCCAAGTGACCATGTTGAGGGAAGATTCGACGGTGTAGCTTCTTCCCGGTCTACTTGTCCAGGTCAGTTCGATGGCACCGGTGTCGGTCTGGCGGATATCGGTCACTCTGAGTCCGCTCAAAGAAGACCCTGCGTGAATGAGTTGGAAGCCCCCCCAGTTTGCTTCATTTGAAGCGCCGGGATCAATTGAGCCCAGGATACTTCCGTTGGCGCCCACAGTTCCGGTGAATTCGAAGCCGTTGATATCGATGTTGGTTGGGGTTTCGTTTGTGAGATCTCCGTCTCCGTTGGTATCGACAGTGAGGAGCATGTCGCGGGCGAGGCCGCCGTAGGTGAAGAGGGTGAATTCGGATAATGGGGAAAGGCCGGAAAGTTCCCAAGCTACGCTGACATCGGCGTTGCCTGCATTGACGAACAAGTAGTCATTGGTCAGCGGGTCGTTCCCGGGAGTGTTGGACCAGCTTGAGATTGTTCCGGTGAATGAGAGACTTACTCCGGTTTCGTCGCCATTGGAATCAAGCAAATCGAAGCTTGGGTCAGTGGCGGTGTTTGGATGGCCCGGAATATTGATGGCATTCCATACGTCGGTCACGATACCGGCGCGGACTTCGAATCCACTCATGAGAACGGGTTCGCTGGGGAATAGTGCTCCTTCATTGCTGCCCTGAAGATCGACGCTGATGAGGCCATCTGGAACAGGGGGAAGGCTGGTGCTGTCGGTCGGATCCGAGCTGTTTGTCACTTCGAATTTATCATCATAGCCGTCGCCATCAGTGTCGTTGTCGGTTGGATCGGTTGAATAGGTGTCGACTTCTTCACCATCTTCAAGGCCGTCAGAGTCGGTGTCAGCGACCATGGGGCGAGTGAGATTTTGCCACTCTTCCAGATTTGTCAATCCATCCGGTTCCTCGTCAGCATTGGGATCAACGACTCCAAGGCTACCAAAGTAGAACGTCTCCCAATTGTCGCCGATTTCGTTGGAGTTCGAGTCTGTTGGGTCAGTAATATCGACTACCCCACCGTCGAATGCGATTCCCATCAGGCTGCGGTTTTGAGTGGTGCTGGTAATGTTGATTTGGATGTCGCTGTCTCCTTCAGAAATATCGAAGACGTGATAGGCTAGTCCGTTTGCGACGTGGTCGTAGTTCGAGTTTACAGAGCCAGAACTATCATCAACAGCCACGGTGTATTCCGTGCCCTCATTATCTCCCGAAGCTACCATGATAGTGATTCGGAATGCTCTGTTGGCAGCTCGCGTGATTGTGAATTGTTTTGTTCCTCCGGTGTTGGCGAGGACCGGGGCACTGGTGAGGGTATTTCCGTTTCCGGGGTCTTCCATCGTCCCGAAATTCCCGTTGCCGGACCACATTCCAATATTAAAGTCACCTGTCGAAATGGAGATTTCAGCTGGCAGATTGTAAGCGTTTGCTGGATTGGCTTCGCTGACGTCGAAGTTGGCGTTATAGACCGAGTCAGCCTCGTTGAGTCCAAAAATAGCGTATCCTGCAGTGCCGTATTCATTGTCTGCTTCAAGGTTGGCGGCAGTGCGCCAATTCGGACCAGTGGTGGAGTCCACCCCTACCGAGGTGACGGTGGCGCTTAGGTTGGAAGCACCAAGAAGAGAGGAGGCTGCGAGGAACTTAACGAGTTGATTTCTTTTCATTTTACTGATTTGTGCTGCGGAAATTTTCGCAGTTTAGGGGATGAATTATCAGAGATAAGGAACAAGAAATAAGGAATAGCGAAGGTCCACCTCTTAATGCTTGAGATCCATATTTAGAGATTGAGAAATGCCCCCAAAAAAGTAGTCCCCGACAGATTGAATCTCCTGGGGCGCGAGAATGAGATTACCTGACTACTGTGGGCCTATCGGCGGCGGCGTGAGACGCCAACCATTCCGAGACCCAGAAGTAGTATTGTCGAGGGTTCCGGGATCGCGTTGGTATCAAATGCGATTCCTGTCAGAGAGCGGTTTTGGGCAGTCGAGGCGATATCGACAGTGATGTCGGTGGTGCCGCCTGAGATGTCGTAAACGTGGTATACCAGTCCGTTCGCAACGTTATCGAAGTTCGAGGTCACGGCGCCAGAGCCGTCATTAACGGTGAGGGTGAATTCGGTGCCCTCGTTGTCACCAGAGGCAGTCATAAAGGTGATTCTGTAATCACTGATCACTGTACGGGATATTGTGAACTGCTTTGTGCCGCCAGAGTTTGCAAGGACTGGAGTATTGGTAATGATATTGCCATTACCCGGGTCCTCAATTGTGCCAAAGTTCCCATTGCCGGACCACATTCCGATGGCGGTGTCCACAGTTGAGACTGAGATTCCAGAGGGGAGGTTGTAAGCATTTGCGGGATTGGTGTCGCTAACGTCGAAGTTGGCGCTATAGACCGAATCAGCCTCGTTGAGTCCAAAAACGACGTATCCTGCAGTGCCGTATTCATTGTCTGCTTCAAGATTCGCCGCAGTGCGCCAGTTTGCAGCGGTTGCGCTGTCGACACCGACGAGAGAGACCGCTGCGCTGGCGCTAGTAGCCAGATTAAGAGCTACAAAGGTAATTGGAATTGTTAAGCTTCTATTCATAAGGAGGTTGTGGTTCATGGATATTTTCTAATGGGATGCTGGAGGCCTTAATTACCCTCTTTAGCCTTTGAATTATGGGGGAATTGTAGCTGAAATACAATGGGTAAATTCAACATTTGGATACTTGAAATCCACCTAGTTAAAGGCCACTTAACTCTACCGTAATGGAAGGAATATCAGCTTTTAGCGGTGTGGTTCGTTCATCGAACTGCGATTTTACTTTTTAATTTTGTCTGGGCTAGAAAGCAATGGAGGAGTTTTCGGTCCTTTGAGGACCCAATTTCGGAGAATGCCATGTTTTCCGCCTGCTACAATGATCTTGCCGTTTAGAGATGCGGTGGCGGTTTCCTGCCCAAAGAGGCCCGGCTCTCACGCCCAATTCGTCTCGTCGACCGCGTGAGTCGCGGCTATTGATGAGTTCGACCCAGTGGTGAAGATCGCCTGTTGAAGGGGATGGTCGTCCACTTTCTTCGAACAGTCCGTTGAGAGCATGGCGGAGGGGGCAGGTTTTCGACTTGCTGAACCAAAGAGGGGTTGTGACGCCGCTCGCGACAACGGCATGACACGAGCGGACGCCGTTGGCGATATCTCGATCGGGAGAATTGAAAGTTTTGTTCATTGGGTGGAAGCGATGCGGAGGAAGTCGAGGCCGAACATGTATTTCTTCACCGAGTCGGGGTGGGTGCTGATGCATTTGATGGTAAGGGTGTTTTTTCCTGAGTTGAGTTTGGTTTTCCCAAGATTGACTTGGCCGGTGTGACTAACTCCTGCGGCTTGATTGAAATCCTGGGGCGCTCCCAGTGAATCGTCTTTGTTGAAAGCGAAGGAATGGATTCCGTAGTCGATCGCTTTGGTTCCGGCGAAGTAGACTTCGTAGTTTCCCGCTTTGGGGACCGAGAATTCGAGGGTAACGGTTGCGCCTTTCTCTCCGGCGGTCCACCAGAGTTGAGAATTGCCACTCCAGATTCCGTTACCAAATGAAGCCATGCCCTGGGGTTTGACTGGATCTGAAGCAGACATGCTACTAGGTAAACAGCATCTGGAATGGGAGCGGTAACGGAAAATTGATCTTTTCCCACATGAGCAAAAACAATAACTCGGGTTGTCATCGCGAAAGTCCCCGCTAGACTGCGCCCGTGCGAAGGAATGCTGTTCAACGACTGGCTTTATTGTCTCTTTCTTTACTCATTCTTTTGATTTTGGCCGGAGCTACTGTTCGGGTAACAGGTTCTGGATTAGGATGTCCCGATTGGCCGACATGCTGGGGGCAGTTGATTCCACCGACGAATCTCGATCAGGTTGATTTTGACGAACTCGATGTCGAACGCTTTCAGCGGTCCGCGGAGCGCTTTGGTCGTGATCCCAATGAAGTGACGGTGGAGAGTTTGAAAAAAGACTTTAACCCGACCCATGTCTGGATTGAGTTCGTAAACCGCCTGCTCGCGCTGCCGACCTTGCTGGCGGTGTTTCTG
>JAKMGP010000287.1 GCA_022424905.1 Akkermansiaceae bacterium
GAGTTCCGGCGGAAGTTCGTAGTGAAAGTCAGTGGTGCGCATATCCGGGTTGAGCTTTGGTTGCAGAGTTCAAGAGTCGGTCCTGAGTTTGGGCAGCCAAAAGCCCTATTTCCCGATAACTTCACCCTTGGGTAAATCCTTAAAGTTGATGGCCGGTTTTGTCTTCGGATTCGATGGTTTTTCGAACCATTGATCGAACTTAACCCGGTCGTCGAAGAATCCTCCATTTTTCATAAAGAAGACGCCGTCTTTAGTGCCGCCTGCATAGTCGAGTCGGTGATCGCCGCGGGCGGTGGCATCTGCCGTGAAGCGGGCCCGGGTGATTTCGTGCCACGTTCCCCCGGTATCGCAAACCCATTGATTGCCATAGAGTCCAAGGCGCCCTACGGATCCGTAGTTTACCGAAAAATTCTCAAGGAAAGAGTGGAAACCAGTAAGGTGGACTTTTGTGCTGGGGCGGCGGAAGCTAGCGATGAGTTGCCATTCGTTGGCTTTTTTGTCGCCAAACCACGAGGTGTAAATGGTGGTGTTGTCATCGCTGGGTTGGACGCGGGTAAGGAAGCGATAGGTTTTTCCAGCCTGCCATGGGTATTTCAAAAAGCTCTGTCCACCGGATCCCTCGCCCCCGAATTTTTGGGCGCGAACGTTTTTTCCTTTGGCTAGCGTGGTGACACGATCTTTTTCCGGGACGGCATTTGGGTTGTTGGTGTTAAACGGACTCCAGACCGAGAAGAGCACCCAGCGTTCGGTAGGGCTCTTAACTTGGAAACCAAAGTAACCCTGTCCAAAACCGTTTGCCATGAAGTAAGAACCGATCGGATCTTCTCCTTTTGGAACAGTGATTTCACTGTAAGCCCATTCGATTTTTTTCCCTTTTGGAACTTGGTAGCCAAGATGCACGGAAGGCCCGCGGCGACCCCAGTAAAACATATTATCTGTGTTCGATTTAACGTAATTCAATTGCAGGTCGTCCTTTTTCGATCGCAGGATTAAATCACTGATCTCGCCATAGTTCGTTCCGGTCTTTTCGAGGCCAGAGAGGTCGAGTCTTAGATATCCTTCTTTCGCAATTGTGATTGTTCCTATCGGGAATTCTCTTGATTTGGCTCCATTGACATTGATTTTGAAAATCTGGCCAGCTGCAGTCAGTTTCCAGCGTGCAGGTGCGGGTGCGGCACCTCGGAGGGCCACTTCAAAAGTGGCGGCTTGATCGAGATGGACATAGATCGAGTGCACGTCTTCCGGGTTAGACCAGACAAGTCTTCCGCCGCGATTGATGCCGCTGCCAGGTTCTGGCGCGGTGCGGTAGGCATTGCCCGCAAGTGGAATAGTCCATTCTCCAGCAAGAGAAGAGGCAATCGTGCAGAAAAGTAAAAGGAGGTTTTTCATTACGTAGTGGCGACAGCTTAGTGGGTGTCGAGAGTCTTGCAATTGCGCTTTAGGAACTCGCGTTTAAAAACCCCTTGGTTTTCTGGTGGCACGAAAAAAAGGGAGTTGAAGTGCAAGCACGACAACTCCCTTTGAGTAAATTTTATTTGTAGCGGAGCCAGAAAATCATTCGGGGTTCCCCACTCCTAGGTGTCATTGCTTTTCGACCCGGAAATACAATTTCGTTTCGTTCTCTATTCCAAATTCAGAGAGATTGAAGGTTTGAGTGGTCGAATCGGCCGCCCCAAGAACGGCATCATCAAGGTCAAAGTCCCAGTTGACCATATCCCGTGAATATCTCACAGCATATGAGGTGCCCTCTTTTGAGTTCCAAGTCAGCGATACCGAAGGATCGCCGGGGGTGTAGGTAATTTCCGTGATTTGAAGAGGAGATGATGATGCGATTGTGCCGCCAACTACGTCGCCAAAGGAATTACCTACCCGAATTTCATCGACGTATCCCACCTGAGTGTCACTGAAGTTAAAGACATCGAGAGATTGTTGGGTGGCGAGATCCCAGTCGAAAGTATCGCTTGCAACAGCATCAGCCTCGTCTGGTTCAGCCGTTAGATCGTCGATGATAAAGACGAAGATTTCATCTGGGGTGCCTTCTGGCTTCCAGTTCACCTTCATTGCAAGGAAGAAAGTTTCGCTTGCCGCTGGGCCGTTAAAGGTTGGAGTTTCTTCAAATTGACGAGTGAAATTGACGTCATTGTTGTAGACCGCCGTTCCGATGTTGCGGGCTTGACCTCCACTGGAAACGATTCCAACTCCAATACCGAAGCCAGGTGCTTCAAGCCCTTGGTTGTCGTCTCCAACCATCTTTTCAGAGTGGAGCCCGATACCGAAGTCAGGTCCACTAAACCCAAAATCCTCGAAAAGAAAAGTCATCCACATCGTCGAATTATCAGCAGTCAATCCGGTGGTAGATGCGGGATCGATTGGCGAAAAGCAAGCGACTTGGCCCACTCTGGCGCGGCGCTCGTATGCATTCCCCGCAACTGGGAGCTCATTGCCCTCGGCGTCGGAAAACGTAACTCCTTCGTCGGCAACATCACCTTCATTGGTGGGAGGCGCAGCGGCAGTTCCAACAGTCCCTTGGGAAATCTGGCCCCAGAGTCCGACTCCGAAACCACCGTCTTGATTGCCGTCGCCGAAAAATCCGTTCGCATTAATTTCGGCTGTTGATTCGTAATCGAAAGGTTCGTAGATCAGAAGATCTGCGAAAGTTGGGGATACGAGACAGACGAGGTTAGCCGCGATAAGCGAATACTTCATAGTGAGAAATTGGAGAGGTTAAAATGTATTACCTCTGGCGTCGGCCAAGTGCTAGAAGACCTGCCATAGCGCCAAGGATGAGCGATGAGGGCTCTGGGATGCTGCTTCCACCAACTGCTTCCCCGAAGGTTGTGGCGATCCGAACTTCGTCAACAAAGGCGACTTGAGTTTCGCTGATGTTCAAAACATCTAAAGAATCTTGTTCGGCTTGCGAAAGATCAACCGTCGCAGTGGCGAGTGGGTTGGTGGGTTCGGTGGTTAGGTCGGTGACACTATAAACAGAAATAACGTCGTCTACTCCGTCAGGATTCCATTCGACTTTCATGGCAAGGAGAAAGAGATCACTCGCGGCGGGGCCATTAAATGTTGAGGTTTCCTCCGTGACACGGGTGAATTCCGTAGCGTTATCGTAGTACAGGGCTCCGATGCTTCTTGCTGGACCTCCAACGCTGTTAA
>JAKMGP010000289.1 GCA_022424905.1 Akkermansiaceae bacterium
ACCGCTAGGAGGAATCTTCTCCTCCATGTTTCTTTCAGTTTCAATTCTTCTGAGTATCGCTCACTTGACGAATTCGAAGGTTAAGTTGAGAGTTCCGCCACGAAACCGCGTATGAAAATGCTCATGAATTTCCGAACTCTCGCCCTCGGGACCATCCTCGCCCTATCCTCTTCCGCCCTCGCCGATGTCACCGGCTGGCTCAACTGGCGTGGTCCCAATCAAAATGGCACCTCCAACGAATCCGATCTTCCCGACACTTGGGCACCGGGCTCTGACTCCCAGCTGTGGAAATATGATCTTAACGGCGCGGGTGCTCCCGTCATTGCTAACGGAAAACTGTTCATTTTTGGGTATGGCCAATTCGGAGAGGACCCGGCCGAGGACGTCCAAGAAACCCTTCTTTGCCTCGACGCCAGCACCGGAAAGAAAATTTGGGAGAAACGCTTTCCCGACTACATCTCTGACGTTGTCTATAATCGATATGGTGTGGGATCCCCCGTCATTGATTCTGAGACCGGTAACGTCTACCTCCAAACCTCAAATGGGCGCTGTGTTGCATTCACCCCTGAAGGTGAAGCGGTCTGGGAAATTTCACTCATCGAAAAGTTGGCCCGCCTCACCTTCCCGAATGGACGAACCGGATCTCCCGCGATTTTCGAGAATCTCGTCATCTTCCACTGCGTGACCGCGAACTGGGGCACTACCGGTCCTGCCCGCGACCGCTTTTATGCCTTCGATAAATTGTCTGGCGAACTCGTTTGGTATTCAACTCCTGGGGTCCGCCCTGTTGATAGCTCCTTTTCGATGCCCGTCTTTGGGCAACTTGGGGGCCAAGCCGTTTTTTATGCGGGAACCGGCTGTGGAAACGTCGTCTGCGTCAATGCCCGAACAGGCAAACCTGTTTGGCGATTTCAGCTTTCCCAAGGTGGCGTCAACTCACAGGTCCTCCTTCACGGAACCGACAGACTCATCGCCCTACATGGCAAAGAAAATATTGATGCTACCTCCAAAGGCCGCCTTGTATGCCTGAAAATCCCAACCGAGTATCCCAAGGAACAGCTAGTTCTTGATCCAAAAGTAGAGATCTGGCGCAACGACGATCACATTGGTTTCACAAGTTCTCCCATCCTCGTAAAGGATCGCGTTTACACCACTAACTTCACTGGAGAGCTGATCGCCGTTAGTGCTGAATCCGGAAAAACCCTTTGGCAGGATAAGCAGGCACCCGATCAAATCCACGCCTCCCCGATTTACGGAGATGGCAAAATTTATGCTCCTTGGTTCGAAGGTTCATTCGTGATCACCAAGCCCTCTGACACAAAGGCTAAAATCCTCTCCCACGCCGACATCAAGTCATCCGATGGCTCCGGTGTAAAATGTCTTGCGGCTCCCACCATTCTTAATGGCAAAGTTTACCTTTCGACCCGCGACGGGCTTTACTGCTTTGGTCAAAACAAAAAAACCACCACCACGACTTCTCCTGAAACCATCAAATCGGACGTCGGCCCTATCTCACAACTCCAAATTGTTCCTGCCGAGTTCGCGATTGCCCCAGGTCAAAAGCAGGAATTTCAAGTCTGGGGACTCGATAAGACCGGAAGCCGCGTCTCTATAATCACCAACGGATTGAACTGGCAAAAATTCATCCCGCCCACTGCTAAGGTGAAAGCCAAGGTTGACGCCACTCTCGACACAAAGACCGGGACCGTTTCGGCTGCTAATAACGCTATGATCTCTGCGGGAGCCCTCAAGGTGACCTACAAAGGAATGTCCGCTACAACCCGAGGCCGTGTTCATGCTGGATCAGGATACAGCGAGAACTTCGAAGCTGTTCCTCTTAAGATGGAAT
The DNA here is from genome assembly GCA_022424905.1 of Akkermansiaceae bacterium. GTDB lineage: Bacteria > Verrucomicrobiota > Verrucomicrobiia > Verrucomicrobiales > Akkermansiaceae > SW10. The sequence goes on from JAKMGP010000289.1 coordinate 1,850, forward strand.
CGCCAGCTGGAGAGAAAGTTAACTTCCCACCCCTTGCTTGGCTAGGTGCTCGAATCAAGTGGTATATCCTTGAAAAAGATGATTCTAAGGTAATCGCCAATCGTCTCGATAATGTCCTATTCCAACGGACGATGAACTTCTTTGGGGACCCTGAAATGAGCAACTATGTTCTTTCCGCTGACGTGATGACTGACGGCAACCGCCGCATTAAGTCGACTGTTGGCCTTGTGAACCAAAGATACCTCATCACCCTCGTGGGCAACCAAAACATCCTCGAAGTCTCCTCGAACCACGAGCGCGTTAAATCATCGGTCAAATTCCCAATCAAAGCGAATACTTGGTACTCTTTAAAAACACACGTTAAGTCGAACGCAGACGGCTCCGGCGAAGTCCGCGCCAAGGCTTGGTTAAGAGGCGAGGACGAGCCGACGGAGTGGACAATCGAGGTTCCAGTCAAACAGGTCCACCCGAAGGGATCAGCCGGCGTTTTCGCTTTCTCTCCACAAGCCCAAAAGCGGGTCTTCCTTGACAACATCACACTCAACGCCGCCCAGTAAACAATCGGAATCTTACTTTAAACTAAATCGGAAACATGAAAACTACCACCGCCCTCCTCCTCTCAGGACTCTCCATCGCTGCAACAGCCAAAGATTGGCCGATGTGGGGTAACGACCCGACCCGTAATATGGTAGGCGAGTCCAAAGAACTCCCCACTGAGATCAATCCCGGCGAACTGGATGACGACACCGAAGCCGCCCTCCTCGACAGCGCCAAGAATATTAAGTGGGCAGCCAAGCTAGGATCTCAAGCTTACGGAAACACCGTAATCGCCGGAGGAAAAGTCTATGTTGGCACCAACAATGAGTCTCCCCGTAACGAAGCTCAAAAAGGAGACCGAGGAGTGCTCATGGCCTTCGACGAAAAAGATGGCTCCTTCGAATGGCAGCTTATTATTCCTAAGCTTGGCGCGGGGAAAGTCAGCGACTGGGAATATGTGGGTCTCTGCTCCTCACCCGCCGTCCAAGGGAACCGCATGTGGCTTGTCACAAACCGTGGCGAAGTCGTCTGCCTCGACACCGAAGGTATGGCCAACGGCAATGATGGTCCTTTCAAGGACGAGGCCAAATACATGGCGGTCAAGGACGAGGTCGTGAAAGTCACTAAAGAGCACGCTGATATTATCTGGATTTACGACATGCGTGAGGAACTCGGCATCTTCCCTCATAACGTTTCCTCCTGTTCCCCTGTCGTGGTGGGTGACGTGCTTTACACTGCCACCTCAAATGGGGTCGACTGGTCCCACACGAACATTCCAGCACCAAATTCTCCCGCTCTTGTTGGGCTCGATAAGAACACCGGCAAGCTCCTTGGAGAAGAAGCTTCCGGCGTCTCTACACGTGTTCTCCACGCGAGTTGGTCTTCTCCTGCCTACGGTAAAATCGGGGGCAAGGATGCTATCGTTTGGGGTGGCGGCGATGGATACACTTATGCCTTCGATCCAAAGCCAGTTAAGGATGACGAAGGCTTCGATATTTTCAAAGAACTTTGGCGTCACGATTGCAACCCGGCCGATTACCGTAAAAAGAATGACAAACCCATCAAATATGCAACCTACGCTGGCCCCAGCGAAGTAATTGGAACGACCGTAATTTCAGAGGGACTCGTTTATGCCATCATCGGTCAAGATCCCGAACATGGTGATGGAGTAGGACAAATCACCTGCATCGGTCCGGACGGGAAAGCTAAGTGGACCTCCAAAGACACCGGCCGCTCGATTTCGACTGTCAGTGTTGCCGGCGGATTGGTTTACGCTGCGGAATACGATGGCGACATTCACTGTTTCGACGCCAAGACCGGTAAGCAATATTGGACACACGAAACTCAGTCACGAATCTGGGGATCCACTTTAGTTGCCGACAACAAGGTCTGGCTCGGCACCGAAGACGGGGAACTCCATATCCTCAAGGCCGGCAAAGAACTCAAGTCGCTTGCTACAGTTGAGTTTCCCGCTCCCATTTATAGCAGCGCAGTGGTTGCCAACGGCGTCGTCTACGTCGCAACCCAAACCCACCTTTACGCGATCGGCAAGTAGCCCTTCTTGACTCGCAACTTTCCAAACGGGCTCCGCTAATTCGGAGCCCGTTTTTTATTATCCGCTATTCCACCTTTGACTCGCTCGACGAACAGAAGTTTACTTATAACATGAGGTTGATCTCCGCCTTTTTGGCAGTCGCACTGTCGTCGAACACAGCTGCCGAGATTAGAATCAACGAAGTAGGGGCCTCTAATGTCAGGTCATTTCCGAACGCCGAAGACTTTGAAGATTACCCAGACTGGATCGAGCTTTTTAACACCTCCTTGAAGCCGGAATCACTCAACGGGTTCTACCTTAGCGACGATCCTCAAAACCTCAAAAAATGGCCTTTCCCACGCAATTCCACAATCAACCCGTCTGAGCACCTTGTCATTGTAGCTGATGGCTACGACAAGCCAAAGGGCAAAGAGTATAGCCGGAACTATGTTGGCGGAAAAAAATTCACAACCCAATTCCACCACACGAACTTCAAACTCTCATCAAGCGGCGAAGAGCTTTTTCTCAGCCATGACAAACGTAAGAGAACCGAAGTCTTCCCAAAAAATTCAAATTGGACCTACTTTGACAAACCCTTTACCTGGACCTTAATCGACTGGCAGACCCCAAAATATGACGACTCTTCATGGAAGACGGGGAGCGGAATCTTTGGCCATGGAGACCCCAAAACTCCAAACATCGAAACCCCGATCAGCTTTGGCCCGGATTTAGAGGTAAAGCCAATTACAACTTACTTCAGACAAGAGTTCACCTTGCCGTCCGTCCCTGCCGGAGGACAGGTTACGCCCATTAGTTTCTCCAGTAACTTTAATGATGCCGTTGTCATCCACCTAAATGGAAAAGAACTCTTGCGGGACAACCTACCTGATGGACCGATTACAAAAAACACTCCGGCAGTCAAGGCAGTTACCCCGTTCACCAACACTCGGCGCCTTGAGTTTTTCATCTCTGCAGACCAACTCATTTCTGGGGAAAACGTTTGGGCAATCGAAGTGCACCAAGCAGACGCTAGGAGCGATGATCTCTTCTTCGATTTTCATTATCTCATCGAGATAACGGATCCAAACAATCAGGATACAACCTCAGTTGGCTCCAACTTTGGGAAAACCCAATGGTCCTATCTTGATGAAGGAATCGTCCCTCCGCCCAACTGGACTGCTCTTGGATTTGATGACTCACCCTGGCAAACAGGACAAGCTCCCCTTGGATATTTCGCCGAAAATGAAAATATCTACTCCTTCCAAACTGAAACCTCATTTGGGGAAGATGCTAATCGCAAAATCCAAGGCACCTATTTCCGGAAAAACTTCACGGTGGAGGAAATTGGTGACGTTCGAGCACTTGCTCTAACTTACCTAGCTGACGACGGTGTCGTCTTCTATTTGAATGGAGCTGAAATCCACAAAGACAACTTCAACCCAACTCGCGAAACCGAATTAAATAGTTACCAGGAAATCACCCTAGCTCCAGACCATCTCCGGAAAGGAATGAATACGATAGCCGCCTTTGCAACACTAGCGAAGCCCACCTCACCAGCCCTCCGATTTGATGCGTCACTCGAGATCGAATTAGGATCCACTCTCACTTTGGTAGACCATATTTCATTCGATCAACAGGTTGACGATATTTCTTACGGCAGATCCATCATCAATCCTGAGGCATGGATCTTCATGGCGCAGCCTACTCCCGGAAAAGCCAATAGCAGCCCCATTGTTTCAAAACTTCGGGAGACCAGCGCCAGCCCAACAATCAACCCTGGAGGAGGGCTTTACGAACGACCGCTCACGTTAAGCATCGCCTCGATTGGTGAAGAAATCCGCTTTACCACAGATGGCTCGAACCCCACGCCGACTTCAGCTCTTTACACAGGACCAATCGAACTGACTGGCACTACCGTAGTAAGGGCACGAACTTTCGGCCTTGGAAAAGTTCCGAGCAAAATCATCACTCACACCTATTTTGTCGGAGAATCATTCGAAGATGGTCTACCTATCATCTCCGTCACTGCCCCTGATAACACTTTGTTCGACCCTCAATTGGGGATCTACGGAAACCGAAATGCAAGCGGCGGCAACATCCATAAAGGAGTCGATGCTCCTGGTAATTTAGAATTTTTCCCAGCAGACGAAAGTGACGGATTCTCCATCAATGGCGGCTTCCGTCTTGGGGGCGAAAACAACTTCTTAGCTCACCCGCAGAAAGCCCTAAACTTTGCAATCCGCGGCCGTTACGGAGACGACGCATTGAACTACGATCTTTTCCCTGAATCAGGAGTTGGAACCTTCACCTCTCTCACACTCAGAGAAGGGGGAGATGATTGGGGAAAAGCGCATCTTACCGATGCTATCTGGAACGCAATCGTGGACGGCCGAATGGAAGTTGAGACAAACCGCTACCGACCTGCTGCCATGTTTATCAATGGAAACTACTGGGGCCTCTACAACATTCGGGACCGCTGGGATGAAAACTGGTTTTTCCAAGAATACGGGATAGACAATGGTGAATACGATCACATTCGCTTTGACCGCAATGCCCTATTTATTGAGAATGGTAAAAGCGACGATTGGCGAGAGCTTTTTGGGTTCCTTACGAAACCCCACTCATCAAACCAAGAAGCATGGGAAGTAGTCGCATCTGAAATTGATATCGACAGCTTAGTCGACTTCGCAATCTGCGAAACATTTGGTGGCAACACGAGCTGGCAAGGAAACCGCGAAGCATGGCAGGACAATCGAAGCAGGGGTAAATGGCGTTGGCTCTTGCCCGATATGGATCGCACTTTGGGCAATACTTCGAGCAGGTCTAATGTGACCAGCTTTATGACAGGAGAAACCACTGTTAGCCGGATGCGCAAGTTCCCCAATTTTAGAAACCGACTCGCCCAAAGAGCGGCGGCTCATTTCACATCAACCCTTTCCGCTAATAGACTCAAGAAACTGATCGACGAATTAGGCGCTACCGCCGCACCGGAAATTCCGCGCCAACTTAGTCGTTGGTCAAATCCTACAGAATCAAATTACACAGCTTCCCTTGAGCGAATGAAAAACTTCGTTGACCTTCAAGCAGGGCGATTTCTTGATGAAATCGGAAGTAATACAGTGGAGCGACCGCTCGCCAACCTCACTCTTGCCACCACTGGAGAGGGCAGCTTTAGATTCGCAGGCGTAAAACTCGAGGCTCAAACTTTAAAAGCCTTTGAAGACACGCCCACTGAAATAGAAGCTATTCCGGCGCCTGGGTTTAGATTTAAGCGCTGGGTCGACCTCGATGGAGGCGCTAAAACCGTTTTTAAATTTATCGGAGACACAACTCTAACCGCCCACTTTTCTCCGGACTCATCGACTAAACTTAGCGGGACCTTATTAAGCGATCTTACCCTAGATCCGAAAAATTCCCCCTACATCATCACCGAGGACTTGATAGTCCCAACCGGAACCACTCTCTCAATCAAACCTGGTGTTACGCTTCAATTTCAATCTGACATCAACCTCCGTGTCTCTGGGACTTTGAGGGTTGAAGGAACAGACGAGGCAAAAGTGGAATTCAAAGGAGAACAAGGCGCAATCTGGGGTGGTCTTTCATTCGAAAAAACGACTACACCCTCCATCCTTAATCACCTTACCTTAAGAAACGCTTCCAGAGGAAAAAACCCTCTCATCTATCCTTCAGCGATTTCCGGACTCGATGCCGATATCGAAATGAATTTTATCGATATTGGTGAATCACGAGGGCCGCTTTTCTTTCAGGGTGGTAATATCATCCTACGTGATTCTCTGATCGCCATTCCACTCACTGGGGATGGCCTTAATGTGAAACAAGGTCGCGCCGAAACCCTCCGCTGCACCTTTATCGGCAATCAATCCCCCGACACAGACGCCATCGATTATGATGGGGTTGTTGATGGTATAATCCGAGATTGTCGGATCTACGACTTCCAAGGTTTCAACAGCGATGGCATCGATATTGGCGAGGCATGCCAAAACTGCCTCATTGAGAGTAATTCAATTTTTTACAGCTCAGACAAAGGCGTTTCCGTAGGGCAGGGCTCTACCATAACTTTGAAGAATAATATTATCGTGGGTTGCCCTCTCGGAATCGCAGTAAAAGATGCCGGATCTTCCGTTTTGATTGATCAGAACACCATTGTTAATTGCGAAATAGGGGTCGCAGCTTACGAGAAAAACTTTGGCTCCGGAGGAGGCCAAGCTGTTGTGACGAACTGCATCTTTTCGAATTGCGAACAAAACATTTCTAATGACTCCATTTCTTCAATCACAGTGGCTTACAGCTTAAGTGACACTACTCTTCTCTCGGGAACCAAAAACCTTCTAGGAGATCCGATTTTTGCTAATGCAGACGCCTTGAATTTTGAGCTCACAGCAGGATCCCCCGCTCTCAATGCTGGAGATCCGCAACATCAGAATGACCCTGATGGAACCCGTGTTGATATGGGCGCTCTCTATCGCTACTCTCCAGATGACTACCCCTTCACCCAGACACCGACCATTGTTATCAACGAAGTCCTAGCAAATTCGGGTGCTGCATCTGACTGGGTCGAGCTCTACAACCGTAGCAATGACTCTCTTGAAATTGGAGGTTGGTTCTTGAGCGATTCCAAATCGAATCTCATGAAATTTCGAATTTCTCCGGGTACCATCATCCCGCCCGGTGGCTTTCTTACCTTTAGCGAGGATCTTCACTTTGGTGAAAATAGTAATGATCCAGGACGATTTGAGAGCTTCGCTCTGAGTGACACTGGCGAAACAGTTTACCTCACTTCAACCAATGACCCCGAGCTCTCACATTATCGCTTAAAAAGGGATTTTGGTCCTTCTCTTGAAGGTCAGACGATTGGCTTCCACTACAAGTCCAGCAGCGATTCATACAACTTTGTGCCACTGAAAACCCCAACTCCAGGAACAATCAATTCACCTCCCATGTTGGGTCCAATCGTCATCTCGGAGATTATGTATCATAATACAGTCGAGTATCTTGAACTCCTGAATGTGAGCTCCAAATCTATTTCGCTCCGCGGTTGGCAAATCGAAAAAGGAATCGAAATTAAAATCAGCTCCGATCTCGTCATAACCCCGGGTCAACGCGTTATCCTCTCCGAAAATGCCGACCTCTTCCGTTCTTTTTACAGACCGAGAGAAGGCCTTGTCATTCTGGAATGGGCCGACGGAAAGCTCAATAACGGTGGAGAGACCGTAGAATTAGAGCGACCCGGCCCGCTAAATAAACTAGGAACCCCAACTTTCGTTCGTGTAGACCGAGTCAACTATGATAATAAAAAACCGTGGGATGTTAATGCCGATGGCACCGGTCTCGCACTTCGTAAGATCGAAGAGAAAGCCTACGGAAACGATTCTATTAATTGGCTCGCAAGCCCCCCATCACCTGGCCTCTACGACACGCTTGAATCCTTTGAAAATTGGCAAGTCTTTTGGAATCTAGAACCTGGCGATGATGATCCTGACCGAGACGGTCTTACTAATATGTTTGAATACGCTTTTGACCGAAACCCATTTGCTGTTGACTACTCAGAACTTATCAAAATCCGCAGGAGCGGCGAATATATTAGAGTAATCTACCCACTCGAGGCACGCCGACCCGATCTAGAAATTCAACTCGAGTATTCAGCAGATCTAGAGGAATGGAGCTCACTTCAGACGGAAATTATCGGAAGCCAAAATGAGGCCGATATCACTGAGCTTGATTCGGGATACTACCGTATCCGAATTCTAAAATTTCCGTAGTGAACCTTTTACTTTTTGGAACTTTCCAAGGCTTCTGCAAAAGCCTTACCAATCTGAGCCATTATTTTAGCGGAACCCTTGTAGTGATAATCAGCGTTGGTAATCCCTTTTAGTAACTCGCGATCACGGGCCGTGAAGAGCCTAGCCTCTATGCTTCTAAGTTGATTTGCAATCTCTTTTTTTGAAAGGCCCTTCTCTTTGAGTTCCTTTTCCTTTGAACGAATTTCTCCTCTTTTCTTATCAACTGCATCAAGTTCGGAATCCCAATACTTCTCGGTCAACACTGCGGTCACGTTTCCTTTGAACTCTGGAAGTGAGGCGGGAGCTGCCATGGAATCTCGGAAATACTGATGGATGTTTTTATAGCGTTGCTGCATCGGCCCATAAAGATCAGTCGGACCGCCAGCACCCATTACGCCAATCACAAAAGGCAACTTTGGCGACTTTAATTCCCTCCGAACGTCGCGGATAAAATGAGCCATCACTTCACTATATTGATCATATCCTCCCTTATTTCCTCGATCAGGGTAAGTCCCACGATCAACCATATCGTTCCAACCCTGAAACCAAACAAATCCACTCAACTCGTATCCATCCTTGGCATTGTAAGCAGGATGAACCTTACCTGGATCCGCCAGAACCGATCTTACATGCTCCATCATCATCTGAAAATAACGTCCAACTTTAGAGTTTCGATCAGCCTCCATTTCAGCAATGTCTTTCCCCTGCTTTTTAAAGGTATCTAACTGCTTTTTATTGAACTGATAAGGCCCAGCACTAGGCGGGCGAAAATCTGTATTGATCGACTTCCCTCCCCAAGCTGTTTTGATAATTAAGATAGGCTCCTTCACTAATTTTCTAGTGTAGATCCCAAAAGTGAATTCAGGTCCGATTTTACCATCATTTTCAGTCGAAACCCTCCGGGCTCCAAACCCCGCGGTCAGTTTTCCAACTCCCGGTTGATCCTCTTCCTTACCCGTCCGATAGCTGATCCAAACATCTTCAAGTTCAACTGGCTCTCCACTTTCCCCCCTCATTTCCTCCAAAATTGGAACTGTCTTAGGATCCATTCCAATATGATCGAACGAAGAGAGCTTGGCATGACCCTCCATGTTAGACTGGCCGGCAAGAATATAAACTTTCAAAGGACTTGCTGCACTGAAGGATGCAAAAGCCATTGCAAAACCAAGCCCTGAAATTAAGTGTTTCATTCCCCAAAAATAGACAACGTCCCTATGAAACCAACCATTAATACAGCCTTGATTCAGCGCAACGTGATGCGAGCATCTACCGCAAACAGCTTATGAAAATTATAGTATCTCTCTTATCGTTGGTCTCCCTCTCGTTCATCTCGTGCAACCAGAACATGAAAGAAGCTAAGCCCGGCATACCGCTTCCACCTGGTGTCCAAAAAACCTACAGTGGCTTAAAGCACAAACTCCTGCGACCCGGCAAGATTGGCCCCAGCCCAAACTCGTTGAGCACGGTAACAGTTCACTACGAGGGAAAAACAAAGGATGGTAAAATTTTCGACAGCTCCTACAAACGTGGTAAGCCCGCAGAGTTTTCACTCGATCAGGTGATTCAGGGATGGACCGAGGGACTGCAGCTCATGACTAAAGGGGAAAAAAGACGATTTTGGATTCCCGCGAATCTCGCGTATGGAGAAAATCCCCAAATCGGCCAGCCCGGCGGCGAATTGACCTTTGAAATCGAACTTCTCGATTTTCATCAATAGTTAAGCGAGATCGCCTTCCTCAAACTCGTATTTTGAAAGACTCCCTCAGTTCTTAGCGTTGCCGCTATCGCATCTGACGATTTTATTCAAAAAAGACCGCATTTTCTTCAAGACGACTGACCAAGTTCTGTGTATTTTTTTGCTCCAATGAAAACGGTTGCCATCCTTGCCACCCTCGATACCAAAGCCGACGAAGCCGGCTTCATGCGGTCCGAAATTGAATCACTAGGGGGCCAAGCGCTTCTGATTGATCTTTCTTTGGTTGGGGAATCCCATCTCTCTGCTGACGTTACCAAACAAGATGTCATTTCCGCTGGCGGAGGAAATCTCGCAGACCTACTTGTCAAACCAAACCGAGAAGAGTCGAATCCGTTTATCGTTGCTGGTGCAACCAAGATTGTAAAAGAGCTTCAGGACTCCGGGGAAATCGACGCCGTTGTCTCCCTCGGTGGCACGCAAGGCACATCCACCTGTGCCCCTATCCTCCAAGCCCTCCCTTATGGTTTTCCAAAGATCATGCTTTCCACTGCCGCTTCCGGAGACACCTCTCCCTTCGTTGGCATAAAGGACATTACCATGATGTTTGCCGTATCTGATATCCTCGGGCTCAATGTCTTTTCCCGCAAGATCCTCGCTAACGCCGCCGCCGCCGCTTGGGGCATGGCTCAATCCGAGCAATGCATCACTAAAAGCGAAGCTAAAGGCGTCATCGGCATGTCCAACCTAGGGGTTCTCACCCAAGGTGCGATGCGTGCCATTAAGCTCTTCGAAGAAGCCGGCTACGAAGTTATTACCTTCCACGCCATCGGAGCAGGTGGTGATGCTATGGAGCAAATGATGAAAGAAGGCATCATCAACGCGGTCTTCGATTACGGACTCGGTGAAATCGCCGACGGGATCTGGGGGGTTCTTCGCGCCGGAGGCCCCGAACGGCTCACCGTTGCCGGCAAGCTTGGCCTCCCTCAGGTCATCGTCCCCGGAGGGTCCGAGCACCTAGGCATCCTTGTCAACGAGCCCAATAAAATTCCGACCGGATACGAAAACCATCAAATCACTTGGCACTCACCCTACGTTTTCGTCCCGCGTCTCAATGCCGAGGAACAAGGCCGGGTCGCAAAGGTCATCGGAGAAAAACTTTCCCACTCCACAAAAGACACGTTATTCCTTATGCCCCTCAAGGGCGTTTCTAGCTATTCAGCTGAAGGCGGCGAGCTTTACAACACCGAGCTTGATAATGTCTACTGGGAATCATTGCAAAAAGAACTTCCCAACACCATCGAAGTCGAATCAATGGACGTCACCGCTCAGGACCAGGCACTCGTAGAGCGCGCGGTCAACTACCTCATCGAAAAACTTGAAAACTAATGAATCAGACCATCTGAGTTCAAAAAATATGATACTCACATCAAGGAAGATTTCATGGGCCGTTTCCATCTCGCAATCACACAAAGACACTTATTTCTCAAAACCAACAAACCAACCTATCATCAACTAATACCATGGCTGACCTAGACGACATCAGAGACGGAGATAACTTCGGACTCAACACACCCGCCGACACCTCTTCATTCTACCTTAAGGGAATGAACAG
>JAKMGP010000301.1 GCA_022424905.1 Akkermansiaceae bacterium
GAGTTAGGAAAAGAAACCCTTGAAGATATTTTTCTTCCTTCTGACCAACGAACACTGATTCAGATCGATCCCACGAGGAAAGAGCCTTACTCAATCGTTCTTGCAGAATTATTCGCAAAAAAAATCGATACTCTTCTTCTGAGTCTACTTCTTAAACACAGCCTTTGGTTAGCGCGTAACGACCCCAACAATCTGGAGATTTATAACGGCCAACTACAAAGATGCTCTAGCCGGTATCAAGACACAGCTGATGAGAGATTAAAAGTCGCTGATGCTGTAGAATTCTGGGAAAATACGCACACTGGGACACCTACAAGATCAGATATTCGTGAGATCATTAGAGCAGCTGACCCCGACCTTATGGGGCGTGACAAAGCCAGTGACACAAAACGAGATCTTTTCCAGAAGGTTGAGCGGATCTACTCTATTTTAGTAGGACCAGCACACCGTCCTCCTAAAAGTGAGAAATAATTGCTCGTCTGCTCCCACTTAGTGAGAGGGGGATCCATAGTGGATTATCGTCATGAGATTCACCTCATACGAAAATAAACGCTGGGCAACGCTCAGTGAAGCCGCTCACTACTGTGGGCTTACAGAAAGGACCATCTACAACCTAATTGGAGATGGCCTAATTCGTTCGTCGCTCGTGAAGCGACTGAACGCAAGTAGAGGACGACGCCTTGTCGACCTATACTCGTTGGACGCATGGATCGAAAAAGGTCTCATGCAGGTTGGACCGCCGCCCTCTAATCCGAATCAGGAACCACGAACCAAGGAGGAAGAATCATGAATCAGGAAGAAGATTTTTATCCGGTATTCGATCCACCAAATAATGGACTTCATAAATACCTCTTTAGGTATGCATGCATGTGTGCTGACAAGGAAATTCCAAGCGAAGATTGCAGAATTCATCTAGATCAATGTGTAGATAACTTGCGGTATCATCGATACGTTCCTCCACGCGAGATTACAGCTGCAGTAACTGACGCTTATCGTTGCGTTTTTGAAGGACCAAGCGAAACGACAACTCGCTTTCCAGATTACGATAGCAGTGCAGCAAATGAGATCTATCGAGAATGCAAAACCACCATTGAAGATCTTAGAGAAGCGTCGATTAAAACGCCCCCAACAGATCCGTTGGAAGCACTTCAAGCACTGTTTCAACCTGAAGACCTCATCTGTATGGCCAGCCGTCTAGAGAGGCCTTCGCTTGTAACCTACAACAGGTTGCAACTAGGCGTCGCTTGCTGTCGGCAGTTCATCGTGCCGAATCCGATGATGGGAAAAGTTGGCCTTACCAAAGATGGCAAACCCTCTAAACGATGCACGGATAATACCGGCCCGCGAAAGCGAATCGTTTGTGACTTTGATCTGCCTCGTCCTGCGATGCAACCAAGTTTGGTTGTCTACCTTGCAGACTATGCGGGATTAGCTCCTGAGTGGGTCCTCCACAGTGGCAACAAATCACTGCAAGCCGCATGGAATTGCAGCAGTTGGTCTTTGGAGGACGTTCTAACCTTCGAGGAAGAGGCCGTCAGAGTAGGTGCTGATTCCGCTATCATGGGTGATGGGAGGCGTTGTCAATTTGTCAGGATGCCTGCTGGCTACCGAGATAATGGTAAACGCCAAGTCATTCACTTCTGGAACCCAAACCCAACTGGTAATGATTAAGAAGAAAAAGAAAGGCTCCAAGCTAAGCAAACAAAAAGCGGCCGGTAAAGCTGCTCAAGATGCTCTCGATGATTTTCGCAAGAAAGTTACTCAAGAGACTTGGTTCAATGCAAGGCAGGGTTACTTCCTTGCGAAGAAGGGTGACACCATCTTGCCGGACCGAGGGTTCCTGAAAGGGCTTGAGCATCCGCTTATGAAAATCGCGCCCTCGAAGGCGGCAGCCTACAAGACGATCCGTGAAATTGATGCCGAGATTAAATACACTCGATCGGTTCAATATCACGGTGCGTATGCCGGTCAAAGCACCGGAGATAGAATCAAGTGTGGTGATAGTGACTGGCTCGTAACAAGCTCTCCAAAGCTGGTTGAACCCATCAAAGGTGATTGGCCTAATCTGCGACGCTTGATCGAAACCCTCATTCCCATTGAGATCGCCCTTCATGCTCTCTATGCATGGATACAGACTCAGTATAAGGCGATACGAAGAAAGAAACACTCAAGTTGTCCGATACTGATACTCGCAGGTGACGCCAATGATGGAAAGACGATGCTCTTGCAGCTTCTCACAACTCTTCGTGGGGACCGTCAGACAAATCCTATTGCTGCTTGGAGTGGTGAAGGGCCAGCTTGGAACGATCATTTGGTTGGCTCTGAGTGCCTGAATATTGACGACTCAGTTGCTCCGAAGAACTACAAGGCTCGTCAGAAATTCGCCACCAAGATCAAGGAGTCCATCTTCATCGGCGCAGTGACAATCGATAAGAGAAACCATGACTCGTTTACATTGAATCCTCAACCTGTGTGGGGTGTAGCAATGGCCGTTAATGCGACCTCGAATGCCATCCGGACCATCCCTGCTTTGGAGGACGATGACATGAAGGGCAAAGCGGTAGTGATTAGGACTCGTAAGGCCGATATCCTCTATCGAGAGCAGGGTGACTCTGCCGCAAGTAAACGGTGGCAAGCATATGAGGATGAGCTACCCGCCTTCGCGGATTGGCTTCTCAATGACTACGAAACACCAACGGACCTCCCCGATGGTTGTCATAAGAGTCGATCAGGCGCGCTCGTCTACTTGGACCCTGAAGCAATGTCCGAGCTGCATCGAGCAGGACCTGCTGGGTTATTCGAGGAGGTACTACTAGAGTTACGTGATCGTGATCACTTCGCACAACAAACACGGAATCCGGTAACGACTAATGAACTACTAACAGAAGCAAGAGTCTACTTTGATCGAGACCGGCGAATTCCAGAAAGCACTCAAGTAGCTGGCATGTATTTGGCACAAATCGCCAAACGCTCAGACGGATGTATCGAGTGTGCTGGCAAAAACCGGAATCACTCAAAACTATGGGTGTTTAAGGAACTGCCGGACGGTAATCCATTCTGATTCCCGCACCCCTAATACGAACCAATGAAACCGGACTCCTGCGAAGGGGTCCGGTTTTTCGGGATCGTGGATTCACGGTTCATCTGCCGTGTGTGTGGTGGTGGCTGCGTTGGAGTTTAAATGGTCAAAGTGCGGGGGCTGCGGGTGCTGTTTCGGTAGTTCTGCCGTCAGTGTGTTGTGTGTTTAAAAAAAATTTCAAAAGAAGTAAGAAAACAGCCCCCGCAGTCCCCGCACTTTGCAAAAACAGACATGCAAATCAAACACCAGCAGACTACTCCCCCACACCGCCGAACAGCGGCAGATGCGCGACGCTGCTCGCAGTTTACCCTGTAACCCGAACCCTTTACGCCGAACCCTTCTCAGCGATACCCAAACCGCTGATACAAGCTACGGGAGACGGGATTAGGGGTTCAATAGCTGCATTTCGCTTTACCTCCTGAAATATTTCTTTGTAGTGATCTAAAAATGAGATTGCTCGTATTACCATTCATCTTTCTAGCCCTAACTAGTTGTGCCTCTCTCAACGAAGCCAGAGCATCTAAAGCCAAAGTCGAACAAGAAAGATCTGCAATACTTGAAGTTGCAGGCAAATACACCAAGGCGTTTATAAACAAGAATTACGCCTACATTAAAAGCGTTACCCAGACACCATTTATTGCGGCAGGGAATCAAGAGACGCTTACCTTTCAAACAAAGGACGAATTAATTCGGCATTACAAATCTGTCCGTGAATCACTTGATGACGTCAGCTACAGTCACAGTGAAAACTATTACCGAAAAATTCAGTTTTTAAACGACACCCTTGCTTTAGTTGAAAAGTCCTATGGAAGAGTAAATACTTCAGGGGAAGTTTTCCACACTGGCAGGGGCATATACTTATACAGGAAGACCGATAACAACTGGTATCTGAATGGAAGAATTGAGGCTGGAAAATAGAGGCTTCTCGTCTTCGTCATGCAGCCCTTATACTGGATCCTGAGCCTCTGTATCCTTTGCAGTTGTAAGGACGACCAACAGCTCTCCAACACCCCTCAGAAGCCGTCTGAGGCCCCCACAGAGGTTCCTGTTGCACAGCTCAAAGAGGAACACGTTGCGGCTGATTTCGCCAACCTCTTGGCACCGCTAATCGATCCCGCAAAGCTCGATACGCTCAAAGGAAAACGAGCCGCTACACCGCGATTGCGTAAAGCCTGTTACTGGCTCCAGATGGCTCATATAAGCGGCTTTGACGCCGGCGAGATTATCGACCAAGCACACGCCCAGACAGGCCCACACGAGCCTAAGAGAGCTAAGGCGCAACGTGCATCCCTTATCCGCAATCGGTTAATCCTTGAACGCTTAGGATGCGTAGATGAAGCCGGTATGATTAAGCTCAGAAAAGGTAACGCACCGACTATCACGAAGGGTCCATATGCTGGTGAAATCGTAACTGGTGATCACATTATACCGAGATCGGTCTGTCCCGAATTAGACAACGCTCTCTACAACCTTGAGATGATGCCGCTGACCTTAAACCAGAGAAAAGGTGCAAAGGTTACGCAAAGGCAAATTGACTTAGCCAAACGGTGGAACAAGGATGGATTGCTCAGTGATGCGGGTTTGAAGGCAGTTTGGGCGGGGCATTAACCCGCATCCAACCACCCACTCTACGTGCGGGAATCGGTATGTGGGATTCAGGATTCAGCTGTTCAAGTCCTTCCTAAATTGACCACACTAACCAGAGATTTTCCACCCCTACTAATGTTGGAATCTCAAGGGGTGGAAACCCTCCGATCCTTCAACGATCTTTCTGACTCTTAACACGCTAATGCCTAGTATATTAGAAAATATAAGGAACCTTTATAAACAAAAGCAAAACCGGTCGAATTTCCGCCCTGAAAACGAAAGATTTCCATCACTAAAAAAGTACTCCTATTAATGATTTTAACATCCGAAATCGCCCGTCAAATCAGTAAGAAAAGCGTCCCTTTGAGCTTCGAGGGATACACCTCCATAGAAGACGAAGCCGCTCAATTGATCGCCAAGAAACACGGCCAGCTTACATTCCCTGATCTCGAAGAAATCTCCCTCAAAGCCGCAGAGCATTTCTCGAGGCATCGGGGCTTCCTTGAGCTTACTGGCCTGCGTGAAATCTCCGCAGAGGCTCTTCGCCATCTGACAAAAGGGAAGGTGAGCTTAAAGATCGGAACACTCGACACCCTATCCGATGAGGCCGCTCAGGTGTTGGGTGCTTATGATGGGAACCTCACCCTGGGATTAAGGCATTTATCGGAATCTATCGCTAAAGGACTCTCTGCCCACCATGGCGAGGACCTCGTTTTTTATGGGTTTACGGAGATGTCGGATGAAGCATCTAGACTCATCGCCAAGAGACGAGGAGAACTCCTGGGGATCATAGGCCTCAAACGGCTTACTCCAGCAGCAGCCGAGGCCATCTTTAGTAAGGGCTATGAGGTTCATTTGCCGAGGGTCAAAGAACTCTGCTACGAAGCCGCAGAGCATCTATCGAAGTTTCGGGGTGAGATCTACCTCAACACACTCCCCCACCTCTCTGATTGGACTGCTGAAGCACTGAGTGGCGGTAAGGCAGACCTCTACTTGGAGGGGATCACTGAGATCAACAAATCGGTGGCTTATTCCCTTTCTAGACATCAGGGCGGTCTGGATCTCTCCGGCTTGAAGGAATTGCCCCCTGAAATCGCAGCGGCTCTGATCACTCGCTGGGAACACCATGACTATCGTTTGATTGGGCTTGATTTAAACGGCCTTACCGAACTTTCAGATCAAACAGCCGAGGTCCTATCTCATTATCCCGGCAGTTCACTATCTCTGAATGGTCTCAAGACGTTCTCCCCTTCGGTTGCGCGGTTCCTCGCAAGGTCAAAATGCAACCTGGGACTGTTTGGCCTTAGAGAGCTGTGCGACGATGCCGCAAAAGCATTTACGAAATACAGGTATGGAATCGACCAGATGACCGCTAAGGAGTTTGTTGGGCGTTTAAGAGCGAATAAGGCGGCATGATCCGCGGGAAGCCAAGCGGCTCAATAGTCATCCGCGACTAGGTGATCATTGAGGGAATCGTCTCTTTTGTTTATTCATTTTCTAGGATTTGGATTTCACCAAATCCTCTCACTCAACATGGACCATTTTCTCTGGCGGCGGCCACTGGGATTCCACAGCTTTCGGCACACCTTCATTACCTCATTAACAAACGCTGGTGTTCGAGAGGAAATCCGTAAGAAGCTCTCAGGACACAGCGATCATGGAGATGTCCACGCAAGGTACACTCACCACGAATTAACCATACTCCGAGAAGCCATCGACAAACTTCCTAGCTTATCTGTTTTAAATGGCAACGCAGGGAGGCAACGAACCCCTTAAGCAAGCTTTAAAGC
>JAKMGP010000305.1 GCA_022424905.1 Akkermansiaceae bacterium
TGGCAGATAAGATGCCATGGGTTTGGTATGCACCCACCCTGCCTGGTCTCCCCGCCAAATCCGAGATTTGGATGTTTCAACGATTTTTGGCCAAGGGAATCGCAATCGCTGGAATTGATGTTGGCGAGTCCTATGGCAGTCAAGATGGCCGCAAAGGCTTCAGCGAACTCTACGAATATCTCACAAGACAGCGAAACTTCGCGGAAAAACCCTGTCTCTTGGCACGAAGTCGAGGAGGCCTGATGCTCTACAATTGGGCTGTCGAAAATCCCGAAAAAGTGGGTGGCGTCGCCGGGATTTATCCGGTTTGCAATCTTGAAAGCTATCCCGGTATTGCGCGCGCAGCGGGGGCTTACCGTATGACAAAGGATGAACTGAAAGCAGCGCTTCACGAAAACAACCCCACCGAACGTCTCAAACCTTTGGCTACCGCAAAGGTCCCTATTTTTCATATTCACGGCGATAACGACAAGGTTGTCCCTTATCATCTTAATACCCAAATCCTGGTCGAAAAATATCTTAAGTTTGGCGGGCCAGCGGAAGTCGAACTTATCAAAGATCAAGGCCACAACATGTGGAGCGGATGGTTTGAATCCGAAACTTTGACTCGATTCGTCATCGATCGAGCCCTTGGGAAGGCTAAGCGAAACGGCTCGAGCAAGTAATTGTCGAAAAAGCCTGCTAGTCTCAAGCAAGACCCTTATACCTCCCCTCAAACGGGTAGGCGCCTTTCCAGATTCATATCAAGGTCATAAACTATTACTGTTTAGACTCGTGCCGAAAAAGCTAGTTGTTTAACCTATGAAATTGATTCCGAAACACTTTCTTACCCTTACTTCATTGCTCATTCCGTTCACTCAAGCGGAACTAGTGCTACTCGAGCATTTTGATTACGAAGGAACCGATGCACCTCTCAATGAATTAGATGGAGGCGAAGGCTTCGATGGGCCATGGGCTGTGACCGGTTGGAGCCGTAATTTTGATATCGGACGCACTGCCTTTGCCCAAGGAACTCCTGGCACGACCATCAATCTTCGTGGAGGGTTAGAATTTCCAGATCACCCTTCTGCTGGGACCGCCGTCAGCCGATTTGGCACGGCTGGGCAAAGGGAAGCAAGCCGCACTCTTTCGGCTGAATCACAAGCAGTCCTGACTGCCGATAATACCACAATCTGGTTTAGCATGCTCACCAGTGCGCCCGATAACAACCGATATGGGACCATGATATTCGGCACTGATATTCTTAAAGCAGCTCGGGGCGAATCGGGAAATGGGAACCTGACTTCCGATACCGGGCAAGCCTTTGGATTCGGATATCGTTCAGCAGGAGGAGTTAATGGAAACCTAAACGCGGTTGCATTTGTCGACTCTGCCACTGCCACAGTAGAAGACAGCCTCTTTCTTCCACCTCTCGATCCAGAGGGGACACACCATGATACCGCTCTCACTGTGGGTAAAATCAATTGGAAACCTGATGGAACACCTGATCAGTTTTTTCTCTTTAACATCACCGCTGATTCGATGGGCGAACCCCTCGAAGCAGATGCCATCGCGTCAATCGAAGCTGATTTCAAACAAAGTGACTTTAGCCTCATCTCAATGCAGGATACTGGTGCAACCATCTTTGACGAAATTCGATTCGGAACCGCTTTTGTCGATGTTGTTCCAGGGGGCACCCCTAACACGCCACTCTCGATCACCGAAATTGCCTACAGCAAAGATACCAAAAATGTGATCCTGGGATGGAATTCAATTCCAGGAGCAGCCTACATTATCAAGTATTCTACCGATCTCGTAAACTGGGACAATGATCTCGACGACGGTATCATTTCCGATGGTGATACAACCTCAAGAAGCTTCTCTCTTTCCGACTTCGGTCTCGATAGTCTACCCATGGTCTACTTCCGTGTTGAACGAGATGACACCAACTAAAAAATTTCCTAGGCAATCCAATAAGAAGAGGCGGTTCGAAAGAATCGCCTCTTTTTTTTAATCCCCGCTAATCCTACTTATGAAGCGATAATAGACGCTTAGATTCCTTGATGAGGAAATCAATATCCATGAAAGGATCGGCAGAGATGTCAGACCAGAGCATATGCCCCTTACCATTCAGAACAAAGGTTCCGTGAAGTGGCTGATCCTCGAAGTCGTCGTGGGCGGTGTATTGCTTGAAAACGTTCTTAGCCGCATCAGAGACAATTGGAAAGGGGATGTCTCCCTTGCTATAATTATCTTGGGAATCTTTAAGATTAGCAATGTCGTCGGTTGAGATCGCCAAAATCGAAAGCCCCGCTTTTTTAAAGTCAGAATAACGATCCGCTATCGCGGTCATTTGTTCGGTACAGTGAAGGCATCCCGCCCCCAAATAGAAAACAAGAATCACCGGCTTCCCCCGATACTCCGAAAGAGAAACCTTTTTTTGATGTTGGTTCGGAAGACTGAACTCAGGAGCCGGTGGCGGAGTCCAATGAAGTGGTCCAAGTTCATCCAGTTTCGGACGCGGCAAAAGATCACCAGCAAGCTTATGAGCGACCCGCCAGTCGGCTGGATAACCAAGCTCCTTTGCGATCGGAGCAAGGCGGGCAAAAACAGGCGATTCAAGGTCCACTTCGGAACCAAATTTACGCAAGTCCTCAAAACCGGCCTTCCATGCCGCGTCATCTTTCTTTGCGTGATAAAGCGCATGAATCGCCTTGGCTAAAACAATGGTCTGCTTGTCCTTTTTATCGATCTGTGCTTTTGAAAGCTCGGCCGCTTTCTCGTGATCGCCATAAGCCAGATGTCGAAGAACCGGGGACTGCTGTGAAGGCCTCTTTGAGAGCGCTTCTTTTGCGGTTTTAAAGTCCCCGTTCATCGCCGCAAGGTAGCCCTTTAGCTCAATAACGACATTTTCAAACTTTTTGATATTTTTCTGAAATTGATCATGGGCCTTTTTTTCAGCTGCTTTGACTTCTTTTTCTTTCTTCTTCTCCTTTTCAGCTTTTTCTTTAGCGGTTTTCTTTGCCTGTTCTTGATCCACCTTAAATTTTGTCAAGTGAGTCTCGATTCCCTCGATAGCCTTTCTCAATTCAACCTGTTGCCCAAGATTGGCCTGAGCGACTCCGATCAAACGAAGTCGAGAAAGATCGTCCTCGGGCTTTGACAAGACTTCGAGCCATGGCGAATTTACGGTCTCAAGTGCTTCCTGCCAAAGCTCGGCTTTCTCTAGATAATCAATTAAAGCACGCCTCCCATAACGAGCAGATCCACGCCCCGGATTATTTAGCTTGGGATGCCTTGGATTCCCCAAAAGGGATTTCGCCATATCGATACTCGCCCGAACCATCCCAAGGTGAGAGAAGTTCCGTGAAAGCCACTCGTTGTTGTGCGCATAGTTATGAATCTGATCCGGTAAAAGAAACCATTTCATCATATGTTTGTGATCAACCCGTGCCGAGGCCTGCTGTTGCCACACGGCATCTTGATAGCGTTTGGACTTCGAATAAATGTGGCCTGGCATATGCCACATGTGCGCGATCCCTGGAGCGGTCTGCCCGAGCCGAGCCGCTGAATCAAGCGCCTGCTTATGATTTCGGTAATCCCAAAGATGAATCGCATAGTGATGGGCCGGATGGTTTTGATTCTTTGCGAAAACTTGCTCGAGGATCGCATCCATTCCGACGTGGCTGGTAATTGGAATACCTTTCCGGTTGAACTGCCAACGCCGACAAACCAACAGTGCTTTTGCCTCTAAGTCTTCAGGGTTATTTAGAACGATATCTTCGTAAGCCCTTATAAAATTTTTCCGCCGCTTTGTTGCATCTTTTTCCTTTTTGTCATCATGGTAGGCAACTTCCGCATTGAGGTAGGCCCGTTCATGATCGCTGATCTTAAAATCCTCTTTTTTGAGAAGCTCGCCCGCCTTAGCGATAAATTCCTTAGCCCGCTTTTCATTTTCATAATTGGCCTGCGAGAGCCCCCAATAAGCCATCGCGCAATTTGGGTCATGCGCCAAAATCGCCCGGAACGATCTCTCTGCCTCGTAATACCAAAATCCGTGAAGTTGCCCCAATCCCTGATTAAAGTAAGCCTGCCCCTTATCCCAGCTCGAGGTAATGGCTAGATGAACATTACCGGTCGAGCTCATCAATGGCCCTTCTTGCCGCGGCCCCTCGTTGAAAGCATGGCCATTGTGGGAATGACCTTCTTTAATATCCTTGTTCGGCTCTTGGGCAAACAAAGATGTAGCTAAGAAAGGGAGTGTAAAAAGTCTCTTCATTGTGGATGCTTGTGGGTTGAGGTTACGTCAGAGATGTGCTGAGCTTTCCAGATGATTCGCTTCATTCCAGTTTGTTTGTTTCTTTTCAGTCTCTCTCAAGCAGCCCAAAGGCCCAATATCGTCGTCATTTTCTGCGATGACATGGGTTACGGCGACCTCGGTTGCTTTGGGGCGAAAGGTTGGCAAACCCCTCACATCGACTCAATCGCTAAAAAGGGTATCAAATTTACCGACTTCTATGTCGCCCAGCCCGTCTGCTCGGCTTCTCGCACCGCCCTTCTCACCGGCTGCTACCCAAATCGGGTTGGAATCTCCGGCGCCCTTTCCCAACGCAGCACGACTGGTATTCACTCTGATGAAACCACCATCGCCGAAATCTGTAAATCTGCCGGATATCGCACCGCAATGTATGGAAAATGGCATCTTGGTTATCAGAAACAATTCCTCCCCGTAAATCACGGCTTTGACGACTACTTCGGCTATCCTTATTCAAATGATATGTGGCCCAGCGGACCCGTTCGCTTTATGCCGAATTACCCACTTCTTCCGCTCATTGAAGACAACGAGATCATTGCGCGCGTTCGCGATCAATCATGGATGACCACCTGGATCACCGAACGCTCTGTTCGCTTTATCAGCGAGAAAAAGAACAAGCCCTTCTTCCTCTACCTTGCTCACCCACAACCACATGTTCCGCTCTTCACCTCGCCAAAACACAGCGGCTCCTCAAAACAAGGAAAGTATGGCGACGTGATTCAGGAAATCGATTGGTCCACCGGACAAATTCTCGCCGCACTCGAAAAGGCAGGAATCACCGAAAACACACTCGTCGTCTTCACCAGCGATAACGGTCCATGGATGGCTTATGGAAACCATGCTGGAGGAGTTGGCCCGCTCCGTGGCTGCAAAGGCAACTGCTGGGAGGGCGGAGTGCGCGTTCCTTGTGTCATGCAATGGCCTGCCAAACTTAAAGCTAACTCGGTTGTTAAAACCCCTCTTATGACGATCGACCTTCTTCCAACCATCGCAAAGATACTTGATGTCCCCCTCCCCGAAAAAACCATCGATGGAAAAGACGCTTGGCCTGTCATCTCCGGCCAGCAAACCGAGCCAGTCCAGGAAGCCTATTACTTTTGGTATAAGCGCAACGACCTTGAAGCAATGCGAATGGGTAAATGGAAATTACAATTCCCACACACCTTCCGGAATTCCAAAATTACACCCGCCAACGACGGCCATGCCGGAAAGTATGTCATGCAAAAATGCGACCTCGAACTTTACGACCTTGAAGCTGACATCGGAGAATCCAAAAACATCGCAGACCAGCACCCCGAAATCGTTTCTAAAATGCAAGCACTCGCGAGTGAAAAGCGCAGGGAGCTCGGCGACCGTCTTCAAAAAACTAAAGGGACTGACAACCGCGAACCCGGCTTCGCAGAAATTGCGAACTGGGCGAAACCAAAACCAACAAAGCGATAAAAATAGCTATACAACAAACAGTCAAAACACCGAATTCCCCGAAAATCTAGTCGTTTTTGCAAGATGCCTAAACTTGGCCAACAAGAAAATGAGAGTCATCCAAAGTTATGGAGACCACAACAAAGGCTCGGTGAGGTATTGGCTACAAATTAAAATACTGGGAGAATTCCCCTTCTGATCATAAGTGGCCAAAAAGTTGTTCACTCGCGATAAGCAGGATTTTTTTCGGTAGGAATTGGCGCTTTCGTCGACTTCTGCCACTCTTGAAGTCTTTTAAATAGCTCCTGCTTTTTCTCTTCATTTTTTAGAGCCAGATTCATCTTCTCTGATGGATCCATCTTCAAATTATAAAGTTCAAACGCTCCATCCTCAAAATATTGAATTAACTTCCAATCTCCCTTTCGGATGACACTGCATGGAGTGGTTCGAAAGAACTTCGAAGCGGAATCTTGATCTGCTTTGTAGCTCTGCAAATATCCGGGAAAGTGCCAGAAAAGAGATCGTGGTTTTAAATCCTTTTTCTTAAAGGTCGGCAGGAGGCTCACCCCATCAAGCCCGGGCGGCTTGGTCTGCCCTGCCAGATCTAAGAAGGTTGGATATAGATCGACCTGAGAAATCGGAGTTTTATTCCTAGAACCCGCTTCGATCACTCCGGGAAAGCGAACCAGAAACGGCTCCCGAATCCCACCTTCATAATACATCCCTTTTACTCCACGCAGAGGCTCGGCCCGAGAAATACTCCCGTGTGGGCCGTTGTCCGAAGTAAAAATCACGAGCGTGTTCTTTGCTAGTTTTTGCTCATCGAGAGTTTTTAAAATATGGCCTACCGC
>JAKMGP010000007.1 GCA_022424905.1 Akkermansiaceae bacterium
TCACCAAAGCTTATGGCGGGACCCTGACCGAGAAGGAATTTCACAAAGTGCTCGAACGAGGTGGAGTTATTGGAGGGTCATCGGCTGGCGCGAGCATACAAGGATCCTTCCTCGCCCGCGGTGACACTAGCGGCAACACCATCATGGTCGGTGACGTTCAGCAAGGATTCGGCTTCATGCGGAACACTGCCATCGATCAACACCTCGTTGCTCGCGGCCGGCAAAAAGATCTTCTGAAGGTCCTAGAGGATCCCAGAAAGAAAATGCGAAAGGAATTTAATCGAGCAGAACTTTTAGGGATCGGGATCGACGAAGACGTGGCTATCGTGGTGAAAGGCGACCAATTCAGCATCATCGGCAAAGATCAAGGCATGGTGCTAGTTTACGATCCCAAATCTTGGAAGAAAGATACGCCCGACACCAAAAAGTGGATAACTTTAAAAAAAGGAGATCAGTATGATCTGGCTCAACGAGCAATCATTTCAGCTCCAGCCACAAAAAAATAATCCGGCTTAATGCACAACTTCATCGATTACCTTCCGTAACCTTACGCTATGAATCTTCATCCTTCTCGACGCGATATCATCCAAACGGGCGCAGCCGCCAGCGCTCTAGGTTTCCTCTCAAGAATCCCCTTACTTGGCAAAGAAGATGTGCAAGTTGACCCTAGCCAAGTTCAGTTTCGCCCGGAAATTGAACCACTTGTTAGACTTCTCGAAGAGACTCCCCGCGAGAGGCTTCTTGAAGAAGTCGCCTCCCGAATCAAAAAGGGCACGACTTATCAAGAAATCCTCAGTTCACTTCTACTTGCCGGCGTTCGCAACATCCAACCTCGTCCGGTTGGCTTCAAATTCCATGCCGTTTTAGTCGTCAATTCTGCTCACCTCGCGAGCTTACGGTCCCCCGACTCAGATCGCTGGCTCCCCATCTTCTGGGCGCTCGATTACTTTAAATCTTCGCAAGCGCGCGACATCAAGGAAGGCGACTGGACAATGACAGCCGTGAAAGAGAGGGAAGTTCCTTCGGCGAGCAAAGCCCGCGACTTGTTCCGCGAAGGGCTGAATCACTGGGATGAAGAAAAAGTCGATGCCGCAACTGCTGGGCTGGCACGCACGGTTGGAGCTCAGGAAACCTTCGACCTTTTCGCGCGCTTTGGAGCCCGCGACTTTCGCGATATTGGACATAAGGCGATCTACGTGGCCAACAGCTGGCGCACTTTACAAACGATAGGATGGAAGCACTCGGAGCCCGTCCTTCGTTCACTCGGTTACGCCCTTCTGCAACACCATGGGAGCAATCCCGCAGAAAGTGATCACGAGGCCGATCGTCCAGGTCGGCTTAACGAGAAGCTAATCCACGAAATTCGTGGAGACTGGCAACGGGGCGAATTAAAGAAAGAGGCCACCAGCGAAATGCTGGATGTGCTGCGCGGTGGAACTTGGGAGGCCGCAAGTCGTAAAGTCGTGGAATTACTTAACAAAGGCTCATCGCCCCAGTCCGTCTGGGACGGACTTTTCCAACATGCTTCGGAAATGCTCATGCGGCTCCCAGGAATCATTTCTCTCCATGCGAGCACCACTACAAACGCGCTCCATTACGCCCATCAGCACACTTCGAATGATGAGACCCGACGTTTTCTCCTTCTCCAAAATGCCGCTTTCTTAACGATGTTTCGAGAGCGAGGTGGAATCAAAGACGGGATCAGAGTCGACCAGTTCGAGCCAGCCGATGGCACCCCCAGTATTGACGAGATCTTCGCCGATATGACCAACAACAAAGAGAAGGCGGCACGCAAAGCTCTCGCTTACCTCAAGTCGGCCAAAGACCCAAAGCACTTCATGCGCGAAGCCCAACGTTTGATCTACCTTAAGGGAACTGGATCTCACGATTACAAATTTAGTTCTGCCATCCTTGAAGATTACCACCACATCTCGCCAAAGATGCGTGACCGCTTTCTCGCCGCTAGTGTTTTTTGGCTTCAGGGCTCGGGTAAAAAAGACACCGATCTCGTGGCTCGAACCCGCGCAGCAATAAGCTGAAATTTTCTTACAACCTTCATTCATTATACGGGTTTCTTTTCTTGTGAAATCCTTTGTCTTTATCGCCTTTTTCCTCTCAACACTTAGCCAAATCTCAGAAGCGCAGCGCCGAGGAGGCGGAGGCCGTTTTGCCGAGATGGAAAAAAAAGCCATCGCCGAACCCTTCAAAGGGGTCACGGCCGATGGCAAGGTTGAGGAAGGGCTCTTCAAAATTCGGTCGACCGGCGTTAAAACCACCGCTGTCAAGGAAGCCGCGCAGGCCTTCCTCAAGGGACTGACTTCCGATCAACGAACCAAGACCAAGTTCCCAATCAATGACAACGAATGGCGTCGTTGGGCAAACCAACACAGCCTTCCTCGACAGGGCGTCTCGTTTGAAGAAATGAACGAGACCCAACGTGACCTCGCTTTCAAGATGATCGGAGCTGGCCTCAGCGCAAAGGGCCTCAAAACGACTCAAGACATCATGAAGCTCAATCACACGATTGCTGAACTTAGTGGGCGCGAGGGTGCATACGGCTACGGTCGCTGGGCTTACTTTATCACTATTATGGGTGACCCCTCGGACACCAAACCGTGGGGGTTCCAGTTTGATGGACACCATTGCATCATTAACTATTTCATTCTAAAAGATCAGGTTGTCATGACTCCTCTCTTCCTTGGGTCCGAGCCAGTTTGGGCTGAGAAAGGGAAATACAAGGGCACAATCGTCCTCCAAGAAGAGCAAAATCAGGCCCTCGCCTTAATCCGTAGCCTGAACGAAAAACAGAAAAAGAAAGCGGTTCTCAAAAGTGAAAAAGACGGAACCAACACCAATACCGAGGCTTTTCATGACAATGCCATTATCCCTTATCAGGGAATCCTCATCTCTGAACTCACACCAGATCAGAAGGCCGCATTTCTAAAGCTCACTGGCCTTTGGATCGCAAATCTCAAGGAAGGCCACGCCAAGGTAAAGATGGAGGAAATTGAAAAACACCTCAACCACACCCGCTTTGCATGGATCGGCAAGATGGATGAAGATTCGGTCTTCTACTATCGCATTCACAGCCCGGTCGTCCTCATCGAATTTGATCACCAACGCCCCATCGCGCTAGGCCGTAGCCGCACTGCGACCCGCCAGCATATTCACGCCACAGTGCGCACTCCCAACGGGAATGACTATGGCAAGGACCTGTTAAAACAGCACTTGCACGACCACCATCATCCCAAAAAATAAAAACCGTGGCAGGGCCGATTGAGAGAAGAGTATTATGATCTCGAAGGGCCCAAGGTGATCTGAGATTTCTTTAAAAACTCTCCACAGAAAAAGTGTCTTGGTGGAACTAGAGCCCTTTAAGATACGTCACGCTTTCTTTTATACTTGCGATCGGATCAGGCGATTGATCCTGCTCCACATGACAATGGGCCACTCCCGCAGCTTTGGCCGCCTCAATGATCGGCTCCATCGGAATTATACCGTTCCCCAATTCCTTAAACGCTTCCTTGGGAAGCCCGCCATACATTGGAAGCTTCAACCCTTTCTTGATGTCTTTAAGGTGTAGTTGCGAGATACGCCCGCTCAACCCTTTGATCAGACTTACCGGATCAAGGTCTGCCGCCCTCACCCAAAAAACATCCACCTCAAACATCATCTCGTCGCCGAACTCCTGGACAAAGATATCGTAACCCGTCGACTCTTCCATCGGCTGAAATTCGAAGGAATGATTATGATACGCAAGTTGGATTTCGGCTTCCTTCGCGATTACGGCAGCCTTATTGAGATTCCCCGCGACCCGCTTGTAATCATCAAGGTTCTTCCGATCTTTGTCGTGAAGATAGGGAACTACCAAATGTGAAAGCCCGGTGTCTTTGGCCTTCTCAACAATTTTTTTGAAGTCGGAGAAGCCAGCATCGGTCGGATTCACGGCAGCCTCCCAATCAAAGTGAATGGAATGAACATCGAGCCCCAAATCCTTCGCGACATTGACCATCTCCTGTCCGCCAGGAAATCCGTATGGCTCAACCTGCTGGTAGCCCGCTTCAGCCACCGCCTTCAGTGTCCCTTTCAAATCCGCCTTGAGCTGATCCCGCAAGGTATAAATCTGCAGACCAATATTCTTTCGATAAACATTGTCGCCAGCCAGCGCCAGCAAGCTCTGAGTGGATCCTGCCATGATAGAAGCAAAAGCGGAGGAGCGAAGAAAGGTTCTGCGTTGCATGCTCGAAACGAAACCACAATCTTCGCTCTTGATCCACCCCTAACATCAAAGAACCTTTGAAAGTCTCAAGGATCCAGCCCGCACTACCATGGCAACTCCCGCCTTCCCCCTTCACGCCGAATGATTTCCGCGGGAACCCGTTATTCCTAACCTTGGTCTAGCGGACCGACTCTTCCAACTGCTCAAGTCGGCTTTCGATGTGTTTCAGGTTCTCACGAATCGCCCTTATAGCTTCTAGGGTCTCCTTTTTGGATGGAGACCGTTTTGCATTCGCGTCAGGCCTCGATTTCTTCATCTTCTTAATTTCAAGAAGTTCGACAATTTCATCTGCCGGAATAGCGTAGGTCTTGGTGCGTCCAGCACGGGAAACATTCACGCCAATACACCTTCCATTGAGATTAAAAAGTGGCCCACCACACAATTCAGGCGGGAGTGGGATATCATGCTGGATCACATCGGGGTATCCCCCAGTTTTTTCGGAGAGTCGCCCGAGTGAAAGCTTCATGCGTGGATCGTCTTGGACACTGTCGCGTATTTTTCGCTCCTTTAGAGTTACCTTGAGCTCCCCCGGCTCACCCTCGCGAAGATAACCAACGCGGACTTCCTCACCAGCTTTACGCCCACGAACTAATCCACCAAAGGAGATTGGATCTTCCACCTTTTCGTTATCCAAACTCGTAATGATGTCGTTCTCGTTGAGCCCGGCTTGTTCGGCTGCTCCACCAGACACAAGTCGAGCAATCAACACTCCACCGTCGCCCTCAGCCGCTTGAATCCCGATGAACCCAATCTTCGACATGGCGCGACCGGGAACGCTGAGAAGCCCGATCCCGAGCGGCTCATTTTCTGCCCCACTCGCAGTCAGAATAGATCCAAGTGCAGGTTCCTCGATTTGAAAACGAACCGGGCGTAAATTTTTGGCATCAATTTTCAGGAGAGCCAGATCACGTTGGGGAAAGCGCTTTAGCACCTTCGCTTCATACTCTTCTCCTCCTAACCTAACTGCCAACTTCCCTTCATCAGTTTCGGCATTTTTAGTCAGAATCCGCCCATTAGCTGATATGACCGTTCCAAGGGCGGCAAGTTTCCCATCAACCGTGACCACAGCAGTCACTCCAGGATTCTTTTTCATCACCGGCTCCAAAGCTTGCAGAGATGACACAAAAAACTCGTCACCACCGCCGCCCATCGCCCCTGGCGCAAGTTGGCCCGCACGTTTCTGAAGTTCCTCCATCAGTTTCTCCATCCCACCCATCTTCTCTACCAAGCCTGGGGTCAGCTCCATACGACCATTATTTTTGGCGGCATCCTTGAGTAAGTTATCGAGTAAATCTTCAAGGGAAGGTTTCCTGTCTTCCTCGACTTTGGCTTCCTCTTTTTCTGGGGCCGGTTCCGCAGGCTCTGCCTCTTCACTTGGCTCCTCTTTTTTCGCCGGAGCCTTTTCCTGTGGCGGATCTTCTGGAGCGCTTTTCGGCTCCATCAAGTCCTTCAATTTAATCAAGGTGGCTTTCCCCGATTTCTCGGCACCATCGCGCCTGTAGACAAAGCTGATTTCATCTCCGGCCTTAAATTCACCCACCAATCGGATCAGCCCATCAGGCTCTGAAACATCTTTCCCGTTCACCTTAATGATAAGGTCGCCATCCTTCAGGCCAGCTTTTTCGGCCGGAGAATTAGGAACAACTTCCGTCACCAATACTCCACCTTCGCCGGCACCTAACTGCACCCCGAGCATCGGGCGATCGGGCGACTGAACGGGCTGAGGATTACTATTGAAACGCCTCCCACTCGTTTCCCCCCCCTTCAACTTCTCCCACTGACTGAGGTACACTTCAATGGGAACATGGCGGTTCTCGCTCAAGGTCATCCCAATATTGGAGTGAATGCCGATAACACGCCCCTCCACATCAAACAGTGGTCCACCCGAATCACCACCCACCACGGCGGTATCCGTGACCACAAAATCAGTGTTGGCCAGGACACGCCCCAAACGGACTGGTGGCTTACGCGTTGGGTCAAATCCACCCGAATGGCCCAGCGCGACCGTCCACTGATTTCGCTGCAAGCTATTGCTTTGACCAGTCGAAACGAAGGGATATTTCCCTTCATCCGTGATTTGAACCATCGAGGCATCGCGATTATAATCTGCGCCAAGGATTTCTCCCGCCTTTCTTGTCCCATCAGGAAAAATGACAATCACCCCATTTGGCATGCTGGAAGTCACGTGCGCAGCAGTCAAAATTAGACCATCTTCGCTGACCACAATCCCACTTCCCGATCCCCGCCCATCCTTCGAAACGAGGCAAACCGTCGCGGGCTGCGCCCGCTTGGACATATCGACGATTTGACGGTCTAGCTTCTGAAGCTCCTTAAAATTCTTAACATTCGGAGCTAATTCAAACTCGGCCCCTGCATTCGGCTCCTGCGCTAATATTGGCAAGACGGCCAAGGACAACGAAGCGAGGAGAACGCCTTTGAGTTGGGTCAATTTCTTCATTTCTAAGAGAGACTTACTCTCGAAAAGCGATCTTGGCGCATGATTTGTGTGCCGAAATGCAAATCAACTCACCTCCATCCCCAGCTCTCTCACCTTGCAAAGCCCTCGTATCGCCTGCAAACAACCCTTACCTCTGAGCCTTTTAGGCTAATTTCACAGCCCATTTTTGCGCCAAAGTTTTTCCACTTTCCGAAGCCTCCACCACTATCGGCACAAGAAAGAAGCCCTGCTCTGGCAAGAGTATTGGTGTGAAGGCCAAATGAAACCGAAATAATTAAGGTCAAAAGAACGTTAAAAAGACCCCGCCCGTTAAAGCCCGTCAAGTCCCCCTGACCAGTTTAACAGTTCTGACCGATCCAAACCTCTGAGGAAACTGACCTCCACTCATCAAGCGAAACTCTTTTTTTAAACCTTAAGGCCTTCGCGCTATCTCCTTGCCACCAATTTTTCGATATCCTAATCTTCATGCTCCCTCAGACCATGCGTTTGCTCCTCACTTTATCGCTCATCTCGCTCATTACCTCTTCTGGCAATGCCGCCGAGGAATCGTCAAAGCCCGTCAGCTTTTATCAGGACATTCGTCCTATTTTCCAGGCCAACTGTGTCGGTTGCCACCAACCTTCCAAAGACAATGGCGACTACGTCATGACCGACTTTCAACGCCTCTTGGCAGGAGGGGAAGATGCCATCGCCATCGTTCCAGGAAAACCGGATGAAAGCCACCTAATTGAAGAAATCACTCCGGATGCTGATGGCGACGCGGAAATGCCCAAAAAAGACGACCCACTGCATGAAGTTGAGATCGCGTTGATCCGTCGTTGGATCCAGGAAGGCGCAAAGGATGACACCCCCGAAAACGCGCGTCAGCGATATGATCAGGAGCACCCGCCAGTCTACACTAAGCCACCTGTCATCACTTCCCTCGATTACTCACCCGATGGATCTCTCATAGCCATTTCCGGTTTCCACGAGGTCCTTCTTCAAAAAGCCGATGGATCCGGCGAAGTTGCTCGATTGGTGGGCCTCTCCGAACGCATCGAATCCGTCCGCTTCTCTCCCGACGGAACGAAACTCGCCGTGACTGGAGGACTTCCCGGTCGCATGGGCGAGGTGCAGGTCTGGAACGTCTCAAAGAAAAAACTAACTCTCTCTGCCCCTGTCACTTTTGACACAATCTACGGTGCCGCTTGGTCGCCCGATGGTTCAAAAATCTCTTTCGGCTGCTCCGATAACAGCGTTCGCGCCATCGATGCCAAGACTGGAAAACAAGTCCTCTTTCAGGGCGGCCACAACGGATGGGTTTTTGACACAGCCTTCAACCCTAAAGGGGATCACGTCGTCTCAGTCAGTCGCGATATGACCGCTAAGCTCACCGAGCTAGCGACTCAACGCCTCATCGATAACATCACCTCCATCACCCCAAATGCCCTCAAGGGAGGAATGGCCGCCGTGGTGATGCATCCCACTCGCGACGAAATCGTTGTCGGTGGTTCCGACGGAGTTCCTAAACTTTACCGAATCTTCCGAAATACCGCTCGTAAGATCGGCGACGACGCAAACCTCCTCCTTGAATTCCCTCCACTAGAAGGTCGTATCTTTGGCCTCGATATCTCAAAAGATGCTCGCCGCATCGCCGCAGGTAGCAGCCTCAATGGCAAAGGAGCGATTCACATTTACGAGGTTGATCCTGAGGCCCAAATCCCCAAGGAAATCGCCGAAATTATTAAGAAACCCACCCACGAGCGAAATGCCGACATGAAGGCCAAGCTTAAAAAGCATTTTGATAACAGCATCAAAACCCTCGCAACCATTCCTGTTCCCGAATGCGGAATATTTGCTGTCTCCTTTAATCCTGATGGCTCAACGCTCGCTGCTTCCGGGCCCGATGGCCTTGTCCGGCTTGTCGATGTTTCCACCGGAAAAATTTCAACATCATTTCTCCCTGTCACGATCTCTGCGCCGGCCAAAATTGCAGTGACGAATGCCAAAACGAAAGAAACCCAAGACAAGCGACCCCTCCTCGACTCCGAACAAATCCCCAAAGGTCGCTCGATTGTTAAACTGAGTGTCGTTCCAGCAGGAATCATCAAGATCGACAATCCCTACCGCTATGCCCAAGTCGTGATTTCAGCCCAACTTGATTCAGGCGACATCATCGACGTCACTCGTATTGCAAAGAAAGCGACAACCGGCAATCAGGCCAAGATCTCGAATACCGGGATCGTCCGCGGGGTCTCTAATGGAAGAACTCAACTCGAATTCAGCCTCGCTGGGCAGAAGACCACGATCCCAGTTGAAGTGACTGGGATGAATCTAAATTACATCCCGGCTTGGACCAAGGACGTGAACCCCGTCGTAGCCCGTATGGGCTGTAATGCCGGAACCTGCCACGGAGCCAAGGATGGCAAAAACGGCTTTAAACTTTCCCTACGCGGATACGATCCGATTTATGATGTCCGAGCTTTCACCGACGACATCTCTTCCCGCCGCGTCAATCTGGCCTCACCCGATGACAGTCTCATGCTTTTAAAAGCGACCTCGGCCGTGCCTCACGAAGGAGGACAACTCACCAAACCCGGTGACGATTATTATAAGATCATTCGAGCTTGGATTGCCCAGGGAGCGAAGCTTGAAGAGAAAAAAATCAAGGTTGAAAAAATCGAAGTGTTTCCACTCAATCCAGTCGTCCAAAACATCGGTGCGATGCAGCAAATGCGTGTGATCGCGACCTATCCCGGCGGCGAAACTCGTGATGTCACCTCGGAAGCCGTCATCACCAGCGGTAACGGTGAGGTTGCAGAAACCGTCGACGGTTATCCCGCGCTAGTAAAGGTCATCCGCCGTGGCGAAGCGCCCATTTTAGTTCGCTATGAAGGTGCCTATGCTGCCACCACGGTCACCGCAATGGGCGATCGTAGCGGGTTTGAGTGGATTGATCCCCCGGCTTTCAATCCTATCGATTCACTCGTCGCAGAGAAATGGAAGCGTATGAAGATTCTCCCCTCGGAGATTTCAACTGATCTTGATTTCGCACGCCGTATCCATCTCGATCTGACAGGACTTCCTCCCACGGTCGAAAAAGTAAAATCATTTCTCGCCGACCCTCGCCACTCCCAAGTCAAGCGAAACGAGCTAATCGACTCACTCATCGGAAATCCCGAGTTCGTCGAGTTCTGGACCAACAAATGGTCGGACCTACTGCAAGTGAATCGTAAGTTCCTTGCGCCCGAGGGAGCCAAGCTGTTCCGCGAATGGATTCGCAAGGAAGTCGCCGAGAACACTCCTTACGATAAATTCGCCCAGAAAATCATTACCGCTACCGGCTCCAACAAGGACAACCCGCCCGCCTCTTACTATAAGATCCTTCGTACTCCGGAGGACACGATGGAAAACACGACCCACCTTTTCTTAGCCACTCGCTTCAATTGCAACAAATGCCATGACCACCCCTTCGAGCGATGGACCCAGGACAATTACTATGAAATGGCCGCCTTTTTTGCACAGGTAGGACTCAAGGCTGACCCAGCAAGCGGTAAGAGTAAGATTGGCGGCACCGCCGTCGAGGGAGCCAAGCCACTTTATGAAGTCGTCTTCCAGAAAAACGATGCCGAGGTCATTCACGAGCGCACCGGCGAGGTCACTCCTCCCAGCTTTCCTTACGAAGCCGAGCACTCCGACAAAAAGGAGGCGACCCGTCGGGACCGGCTTGCTGAATGGACAACCTCCCCAGACAACCAATACTTTGCCTCCAGCTACGCCAACCGGATCTGGGGTTACATGATGGGCACTGGAATCATCGAACCTCTCGACGATATCCGCGCCGGCAACCCTCCTTCAAATCCCGAGCTCCTTAAATGGTTGACCCAATATTTCATTGAGCATGATTTCGACGTTCGGGAACTCATGCGCGTTATCGTAAAATCCCGCACCTACCAACTCTCAATCGAGAGCCATCAATGGAACGAGGATGACAAGATCAACTTCTCGCACGCCAAGGCCCGACGCCTTCCTGCCGAAGTTCTCTACGACACGATTCATGCCGTCACCGGGGCCAGCAGCCGCTTCCCCGGAGTTCCGAAGGGCACGCGCGCCGCTTCACTTCCCGATGTCGGGGTCAAACTACCAGACGGATTCCTCGCAAACTTTGGTCGCCCAGTGCGCGAGAGTTCCTGTGAATGTGAACGTAACAGCGATATGCAACTAGGCCCTGTGATGGCTCTTCTCAGCGGGCCCACCGTGGGAGATGCCATTGCGGACCCGGGTAATGCCATCGCGCAACTTGTCGAAAACACCAAAGATGACCCGAGCCTAATTGAGAGCGTCTTTTATCGAATTCTCAGCCGGCCTCCAAATCAAATTGAGATTGATACCGCCCTCAAAGTCTTCAATTCGGGAATTGACGCTGACCATGCCAAACTTGAGCAGTCTCTTGCCGACCACCTCAAGAATCGTGATCCCGCTCTCGATGCTGCTGAAAAGAAGCAAGCTGCCGACACCGAAGCAATGCGCGCTGCGATCGCCTCACACGAAAAGGCCATCAAGCCCAAGATCGATGCTGCAGAACAAGAGAGAAAGGGCCGGATCACCCAACTCGAAGAAGAGAAAAAAAACTACGAAGCCGCCCTTCCCAAGACGATCGCCACATGGGAGAAGGGTCTTGTTGGAGGCACCCCATGGATCGCCCTTGAGCCAAAAACTTTGAACTCAACCAACGGAGCCACTCTCAAGGTTGAGCCCGATCAGGCAATCTTTGTAAGCGGCGCCAATGGCAAGACCACCTATACGCTACAAGGAGACACCGAGTTGAGTGGCATTACTGGCATCAGACTTGAAATGCTTGCCGACGATCGCCTTCCAGGTAAAGGACCGGGTCTCGGAAACGGTAATTTCGTTCTAGGTGAGATTGAGTTAGAAATCGCTCCAGCTCGCGATCCTGAAAAATTTGCACGAGTCAAATTCTCCAGTGCACAAGCAACCTTCAGCCAACAAAACTATGAGGTCGCCAAAGCTATCGACGGTAACCCGGGTGGGCCTAATGCCGGCTGGGCTATTTCACCGCAGTTAGGCAAGAATCAGACCGCAATCTTCACCATTGCGGACCCTATCCAACTTGAAGGCGGAAGCATTCTTAGGTTCACGCTCAAGCAACCTTACGACGACACCCACACTCTTGGGAAATTCCGCCTTTCCCTTACCACCCAGAAATCCCCCCTTCCCTTCGCTCTCCCCGCGGACGTTAAGAAGGCTCTTGCCGCTCAAAAAGAGGGGCGCAGTAAGCCACAACTCGATACAATCACGAAATACTTTCGTGAAAATGATGCCATCCTCAAAAGCCTCGATCAAAAGCTTGCCGAGGCGCGCAAGCCTCTTCCTATCGATCCTAAGCTCGTTGAACTCAGAGAACTTCTCACGGCACTCGAGAAAAAGCCAAGTGTCGACCCTCGCCACGACCGTTGGCTTAACGATCTCGCCTTGAGTAAAAAACAACTCGCACAACGCCGCCTCACCGGCGCTCAAGATCTCACTTGGGCTCTCATCAACACCTCCGCCTTCCTCTTCAATCATTAACGCCAACCCGACCCAAAACCATGTTTAGAATTCCAGGACAAGCCGCTAAAGACATGTGTGACCCCGATGCAGGAGTCACTCGCCGCGATGTATTACGAGTCGGAGGAGCAGGAATGCTCGGGATGTCACTTGGCACCATGTTTCAGGCCAAAGCACTGGCCGAAGAGAAAAAGAAATCCGGCGCTCCTGGTTGGGGAAAAGCCAAGAGTATTATCATGGTCTATCTCCAGGGCGGACCGAGTCATCTCGACCTATGGGACCCAAAGGAAAATGTGCCCGACAATGTTCGCAGCACCTTTAAGTCCATCCCCACCAAGATCCCTGGAGTCAACTTCACCGAGGCCCTTCCTAAGCTCGCTAAGATTAACGACAAGTTCACCATGATCCGGTCGATGAGCTACACGCCTAACGGCCTCTTCAACCACACCGCCGCGATTTACCAAATGATGACGGGCTACACCACCGACAAGGTCAGCCCTTCCGGTCAGCTCGAGCCACCTAGCCCGAAGGATTTTCCCAACTTTGGCTCTAACATCACAAAGATGCGACCCATGGAAGATCCGATGCTTCCCTTTGTGATGCTCCCACGGCCACTTCAGGAAAGTAACGTCGTCGGGAAAGGCGGCAGCGCCGGGTTCCTTGGGAAATCCTATGATCCCTACACCCTCTACCCCGGTGGTGGTGACATGGACATGTCCAAAATGGCCCGTATTAAAATCGACGATCTCCAGCTCAGACCTGACGTTTTTTCGCTCCGCCTAAAACGCCGCGCCAGCCTTCGAAATGCCATCAACGCACAGATGCCCACCATCGACAAAGCAGTCGAGGAATATTCACTTGATGAAAACTACGACCGCGCCCTCAATCTCATCGTCAGCGGCCGTGCCCGTGAAGCCTTCGCTCTTGAACAGGAAAGTGACAAGACCCGTGAAGCCTACGGTAAGAATACTTTTGGGGATAGCTGCCTCCTCGCACGCCGCCTTGTCGAAGCCGGGACGCGGGTCGTAGAAGTCATTTGGCCCAAGGTCGCCAACTCCGACAATCATTCCTGGGACACCCACAAGGACCTCACCAAGCGAATCAAAACCCAAGGCGGCCCTATGCTCGATAATGGCCTTTCCTCTCTCATTTCAGATCTCGAAGATCGAGGTCTCCTCGACGAGACCCTCGTCGTCGCGGTCGGAGAGTTTGGGCGTAGCCCACAAAAAGGCGTCAGCACTTCCGGGAATAGCAACAGCGCCGACGGCCGTGATCATTGGCCCTACTGCTACACTAGCGTGGTCGCCGGAGCAGGCATCAAACAAGGCTACGTTCATGGCAAATCTGACAAAACCGGCTCCGCGCCTGTGGAAGACCCAGTCCACCCGGGCGAACTCCTCGCCACAATCTACCACGCCTTCGGAATAGATCCTGAGACCATGGTCATGAATCACCTCAATCAACCCCGCGAACTGGTCAAGGAAAAGCCAGTCCTCAAACTATTCAGCTAGCCTAAATTGTTTGCTTGAAACTCAAAGCTTTCCATCGCCCAGCGAAAGAAGACTTTCTATTTGGAGAGGATCTGTTAGAAGATCGCCTTTACTATTCTTCAGCCTCAGCTCATCATCCCGACGTCTTCATGAAAAAACCAAAACGTCTTCTCTCTTTTCCCTTGAGGTCTTCCCTCCTCATTTTAGCCCTCAGCACGACTGCCAATGCTGGGGAGATTCCCATATCCGGTATCGAAGGCTTTCATCAGGGAGACAGCTTGAATGGTAATGGATCGGTTCTAAAAGCGATCGATGGCAGCGGCATGGATAAGGTCGATTTTGACGACCCCTCCACCTGGACGGTTGCCAGCACGGCTTGGGCCGATGATTGGCAGGGGTTTTCCTCGGACAACTCTGGAGATAACACTTGGGCCGTGATCGATCTTGGTGCTCCAGCAGCCAGCCTGAGCACAATGTATCTATGGAATATCCAAGAAACCAACGCCCTTAACCGCGGGGTGAAGGAATTTGAGGTGTTTCATGCGACGAACCCGACTCTTCCAGCGCCGACCACAAGCGGCACCGTCACTCCCTACAGCTTCACCAGCGGGGGGTGGACTGCAATTGGTGGGTCTGAACTCAAAATGGGAATCCAAGTTGGTGACGCGGGACAGGCTTACGATCTCTCGGATGCCGCCGGGGCCCGTTACATTGGCCTCAAGTTCACAAGCAACCACGGTGGATTTCGAACCGGATTTGCTGAAGTTGCCTTTAGCGATGTTGTAGATCCAGACGCTCTCACCCTAGGTGAGCCAGTTCCTCCAGATCCCCCTGTTGATCCACCAGTTGGTCCCATCGATGGGAATGTTGTCCCCATTGCTAAAGTCTCGGCTTTTCATCAAGGAGATAGCCTCAATGCGAATGGATCAGTTTTGAAAATTGCTGACGGGAGCGGGATGGCAAAAGGCGACGCCAACGATCCTTCGACTTGGACGATCAGCAGCACTGCTTGGGCTGATGACTGGCAGGGTTTTTCTTCAGACAATTCGGGGAACAACACTTGGGTGGTCCTCGATTTGGGAGCCCAAACCACTGGTCTTGACAAGATGTATCTCTGGAACGTCCAAGAGACAAATGCTCTCAATCGGGGAACAAGCACTTTTGATGTCTACTACGCCTCCTCTCCTAGCGAAGCTGCACCAGACACGAGCGGAGCTGTCACTCCCTATGATTTTGGAAGTGGTGGATGGACTCAGCTCAGCACCGGAAATAGTCTCGCACAGGGAACTCAAATTGGCGATTCCGGTGAAGTTTTTGACATCTCGGGAGCTTCGGGTGCTCGGTATATCGGACTTCACCTCACCGCTAACCATGGCGGCTTCCGCACTGGTCTCGCCGAGGTTGCCATCACGGTAGACTCGTCAGGAAATGGCCTTGAGATCCTCAGCGTCGATACTTCTGAGATCCAAGAAAACAGGCTCGGGCTCACTTGGTATTCCAGACCGGGGAGAATCTATGGGATTAATTATTCAGATGATTTGATCGAATGGATCGAACTGACCGACAGTTACCCAGCAAACGCTGACGGCGAAACAACCACTTTTTCCTATGAAGGACCTGATGTTTTTGCTGCCAAGAAACGATTCTACCAAGTCTTTGAGGTTCAATAATGCCGAAAGTCTATGTTATCAGGCCAATTTTTTAAAAAAAAAGACTAGACGAAAGCACTGAAAAACGGTTTTCTACGCCAGTTAAAGATCTAACAGTTTTAAACAATCATATGAATGCACTAACAAAACTACCCCTATTTCTGGGGGTTACTATCGGCACCGCATCGGCTGCCGTCGTAGTTCCTGCGGGGATTACAGCCTTCCACCAGGGCGATAGCCTCAATGGAAATGGCTCCATCCTGAAAGCCGCTGATGGAAGCGGAATGGCCAAAGGTGACGCCGACGATCCTTCCACTTGGACAGTCAGCAGCACTGCTTGGGCTGATGACTGGCAGGGTTTCTCTTCAGACAACTCTGGGAACAACACTTGGGCCGTCGTCGATCTTGGATCCGCGACCGCTGGTCTTGACAAGATGTATCTCTGGAACGTCCAAGAGACAAATGCTCTCAATCGGGGAACAAGCACTTTTGACATCTACTACGCCTCCTCTCCTAGCGAAGCTGCACCTGCCGCAAGCGGAACAGTCACTTCCTACGACTTTGGAAGCGGTGGTTGGACCCAGCTCAGCGCCGGTAATAATCTTGCACAAGGAACTCAGGTGGGTGATGCCGGTGAGAGCTTTGATATCTCGGGCGCTTCTGGTGCTCAGTATATCGGACTTCACCTCACCGCAAACCACGGCGGTTTCCGCACTGGTCTTGGTGAGATTGCGATCACAACAAGCGATGTTCCAGAGCCAAGTTCACTTGGACTTCTCCTTCTTGGAGGCATCCTTGGACTTCGTCGCCGTCGCTAATTGGCCACTTGGTGAACGAGCCCAATAAGGACTTTAAACCTCTTCAGAAAGCCCGCTCATAGCGGGCTTTCTTTGCGTATGCGAAGACCTCTTCAATCCTCATTTTTAGCAATCGCCTTTTTCGGCGCGGTTTCTTGTCGCAGTGAACGTGACTCCTCCGGAAACGGCGAAGACCCTGACTCTATCCCCGTCCGCTATGCCGACCGGGACGAATTGGTCATTACCGATCTGAAAGGCTTTGCAGGACAAGGCCCGGATACTGGGACCCTATTTCAGACTGTCGAGGCGACTCCAGCCGGAATGGATTTTGTTCACCGGTGGGAACTCAACGCACAGACCGTTAGATTATTCGACCGAATTGAAGCGGGAGGTGGCGTAACGGTAGGTGACGTCGATTCTGATGGCTTACCTGATGTCTTCCTCACTGCTCCCCAAGGCGGCTCGCGTTTGTATCGAAATCTAGGAGATTTCCGTTTTGAAGACATCACAGAGCGCGCCGGCTTATCAACTGATGCTCTTGAGATGCGGACGGGAGCGTCCTTTGCAGATATCGATAACGATGGAGATTTAGATTTGGCAGTGTGTGGCTTCGATTGCCCCACTCGATTATATGTCAACGATGGGAAAGGGACCTTCGTTGATCAGGCCACGGCGCTGGGCTTCAACTTTAAGGGGTCGGGAATCATGGTTTCCTTCTCAGATTACGATCGAGATGGAGACCTTGACGCTTTTATCGCGACCCATCGCTATGCCGTCGATCTCGACAATCCAAATTACGATAATGGAAGGTTTGCGGTGAGTCAGATGCAGCGCGGGAGCGATGGTAAAATGGGTATGCCACCGTGGCTTGACGAGCTTTGGGGAACCGTCGATCGCCCCGGAAAAGGGCCATTCATTATCCGAGCAGGTCAACGTGGACGCCTTCTTCGAAATGACGGGGGTCAGTTTGCGGAAGTTGGTCTTAAGGCAGGGATCGATGATCGAGGTATGTCCCTATCCGCCACATGGTGGGACCATAACGGTGACGGCTGGCCTGATCTCTATCTCGCCAACGACTTCTTAGGGTCAGACCGCCTTTACGAAAATCAAAAAGACGGCACCTTTCGGGATGTGGCACCCGAGGTTTTGCCGCAGGTGCCGTGGTATTCAATGGGGAGCGATGTCGGAGATATCAACAACGATGGTCGGGAAGATTTCATTGCAACTGATATGGCTGGCTCGACTCACTATAAGGCAAAGCTTGCGATGGGAGATATGAGCAAATTTGCATGGTTTCTGGAGAGCGGAACACCCCGTCAATACATGCGTAATGCTATTTATCTCAACACCGGACGAGGGCGTAAAATGGAAGTTGCACAGCAACTTGGGCTCGATGCCTCAGACTGGACCTGGTCCCCCAAATTTGGCGACCTCGATTGTGACGGGTGGCTTGATATCTTTATCACGAATGGAATGACCGCGGATTGGTTTAATAGCGATTCGCGTCGCCAGTCTTCAC
Organism: Akkermansiaceae bacterium; assembly: GCA_022424905.1. Classification (GTDB taxonomy): domain Bacteria; phylum Verrucomicrobiota; class Verrucomicrobiia; order Verrucomicrobiales; family Akkermansiaceae; genus SW10. Next base: position 17,740 of record JAKMGP010000007.1, read on the forward strand.
TCGGGTCGAGTACCCCTTACACTGAACTTGAAGCAAAGCGGGACTTCAACATGGCACTACAAAACAGGAAAGGCGGAATGTCTTTTGAGCCAGTAGGAGAAAAGTGGGGTTTAGCAGAAGCCAACGCAAGCTTCGGGGCAGCACTGGCAGACCTCGATCTCGATGGCGATCTTGATATCATCGTCAACCGATTTAAGGAACCTGTCGCCCTTTACCGGAATAGAAGCACGAAAGAACGGATCCGGGTTAAATTATTTGGCCGTGCGAGTAACTCCAAAGGGGTTGGTGCAACCGTGACAGTCAAAGCAGGCGATATGCGCCAAATGCGAACCCTCACCCTAGCCCGCGGTGTCGTTTCAACCAACGAAGCATTAGCTCAGTTTGGGCTTGGGGAACTTAATAAGATCGATGAACTCATTGTGAACTGGCCAAGTGGGCATATCCAAAGCTTCACCAACTTGGAATCTGGTAAGACTTATGAAATCACCGAGCCGATTGGACTCCCAGCAAAGAAAACAGCTCCTGAGGCGACTCCTGATCCTTTTTTCATAAAAGATCAAAGCCTCCCGGACATTGCACATCAAGAACTCGAATTTGATGACTTTGGGACGCAGCCACTTCTTCCGAATCGGATGTCACGTTTGGGACCAGGGCTTGCGGTGGGTGATATCGATGGCGATGGTGATGAAGATGCTTACCTCGGAGGAGCCCTAGGCTCGGACGGAGTAATTATAGAAAACAATGGGGAAAACTGGAAAGCAGACACCAGAATCAGCGGAGGGAGCGATCATGAAGATATGGGGGCACTTTTCTTCGATGCCGAGGGTGACGGAGACCTTGACCTTTACGTTGTAAGCGGCGGCGTTGAATCTGAAAAAGGTTCTTCGAACTATCGTGACCGGCTCTACTTGAATGACGGGAAAGGAAAATTTGGGCTAAGTGATGGGGGGGCTCTTCCCGTGGTGATGGAAAGCGGATCTTGTGTGGTCGCTGCTGATTATGATGGAGATGGCGACCTCGATCTCTTCGTGGGTGGCAGAGTCATTCCGGGAGAATATCCAATGGCCCCTCCAAGCCATTTACTTCGAAACGACTCAAAGGAAGGTCGGGTTCAATTCGTAGATGTGACCTCAGAGGCCGCTCCCGCTCTTCAAAATTTAGGGATGGTGACCTCGGCATTATGGTCAGACGTTGACGGCGACGGTAATTCAGACCTTTTGATAACCGCTGAGTGGGGGCCAGTCCGTTGGTTCCGTAACAACGATGGTAAGTTCACCGAGAACGAGGACTCTGGAATTTCCAGCCTCTCAGGATGGTGGAATGGAATTGTAGGGGGCGATCTCGATCATGATGGTGATATTGATTACGTCGTCAGTAATTTTGGGCTCAATACGAAATATCATCCTTCAACCAAGAAGCCGGCCATCCTTTATTATGGGGATTTCTCCGGGAATGGGGAGAGGCGAATTGTTGAAGCCAAGGCTACCATAAAGGGTACCCTTCCGGTCCGAGGATTTAGCTGCTCAAGTTCAGCGATTCCGAGTGTCTTAGAAAAAATGGGAAGTAAGAAACCATTCCATAACTTTGCAATTAAGGCCCTCGATGAAATCTATACCGAAGCGCGCCTCGAGAAAGCTCAGCGCTTCGAAGTCAACGAACTACGCAGCGGTGCGTTGATAAATGATGGTGAGGGGAAGTTCACCTTTCGTGCTCTTCCCGCCTTAGCACAGACTGCGCCTGGTTTCGGGATGTCGCTTGGTGATATCAATGGAGACGCTCATCTTGACCTGTATATGGTCCAAAATTTCTTCAGCCCACAACCTGAAACCGGACGGATGCACGGAGCAATGAGTATCCTAATGACAGGCAAAGGGGATGGGACGTTCGATTCAGTGTGGCCTGAAACCAGTGGTCTGATTGTCCCGGGAGACGCAAAGGGTCTCGTGCAATTTTCAAAGGGCCGTTTTCTCATCAGTCAGAATAATGGAGAAACACTTTTATTCCGTCCTAATCATGACCGTTCGCGGCACTGCCATATTCGATTGATCGGCCACTCTAAGAACCAGCGAGCGATTGGAGCTCGAATTTCTTGCTCATTAGAAGGTGTGCTGCTTGGGAGCTTTGAAGTTTATGGAGGCAGTGGCTACCTCAGTTCCGGAACCTCGATAATATCGATACCTCATGAAGGTGAGGGCATGATCGAGGTTAAGGTTGAATGGCCTGATGGCTCAAAAAGTAACCACCAAATTCCTGCAAAAGAAGGCGGAGAGATTAGAAAACCGTGATACGCCACTCAAAGCTCGTGTGGGACTTCTCAACCAGTCGCAAAAACTCTTCAGTCTCAAGTCGAGAGCGTTCGAAAAACTAGGCCCCTCGACCCACTCTCACCCTCGCCGCAATCGTGACTCAAGATGAGGCAGATTCCTACAGACCGACTCGGGGGGATATGGAGCAACTTAATTGACGCGGATACGGAAGTAGCGGCCCAACTGCGCACCTGCAGGATTTTCATCACGAGCGGTTAGGGTAGAGGTCCCATCCCCGTTATCGACATCACTCTGAATCGTGAAGTTCCCATCAGCATTCCTCCATTCAGCAAGATCAGATGACGCTTCGATCCGAAGCCTGAACCCAGTTAGCCCCTGTCGCAGCCGGTAACTTAACTCAGCGTATGTCTCTCCGCCATCTCTAACCATCGCAACGGAAGGAAGATCAATAGAAGAGGCATCTCGTGGATCCGTCCCAAAAACATGCTCAAGCAAATTACTCACTCCATCGAAGTCTGCATCTGCTAGCGAGCCTGAGATCGTCGCATCAAGCAGCTCTGCCTCTGAAAAATAATCGGCACGCCAGTCGATTGGCGGCACTGAATTGACAACTCCTGGGGTTCCTCCTGGATTGAGGGAGGCTAGCCAGCTATTGGGGTCACTTCCATAAAGCGCAGGAAGAATTCTCACTAAAGTGGTTCCTGCTCCATCGGGAGAAGTAGGCCAAGGACTGCTATCGTTGTAGTCTGCGATATCAACTGAGGGCATCAAGTCCGGCTCTAAGGCGACCGGATTCGCCTCTGGCAGCCTGAGACTCACCTTTTCACCACCATTGGAAAGCCTTCCCGAGTAGGGCCCAAAGACGCCCACTGAAGCTGGCGGATTGAAGGTCGAACGGAAAGTCGCGGGATCGTTTTCAACAACGAGAACGACTTCTCCGGGAATAAGCTCAGGAGCGGTCGGGCCAAATACGAATCCAATCCCAGTAATTTGGACCCCTGCCAAAGGAACCAGAGAGCTCGAGATGTTTTGGATTTCGATAAATTCAACACTGCCGTTAGCTGGGTGATACATCATCTCGGTGATCACCAAAGGACCGGTTCGTGGAGGGTCATTGAAGGCGTTGAAGGAAGTGGCCTCAAGAGGGGGGTATGAAATTTTACCAATCGAGTTTACGTGCCGCCCAAAACTAAAGCCTGCCGCGCTATCTCCAAAGGTGAAACCATGAACATAATCGGTTCGCTC
>JAKMGP010000035.1 GCA_022424905.1 Akkermansiaceae bacterium
TGATTGAAAGGAAAAGAAAAAAGGTGAGGGCAAGAACATAGGGAATCTCAATCCTAATGAGACGCCGCTTGAAGTAGTTCTTAACCAGTGGCTTTTCTTCTCCCTTTAGATAATGGGCTGCATAAGGAAGCGATAAAACAAGCCCCGAGATGAGAAAGAAAATCTGAACTCCAAACCAACCTCGTCCCATTAAGGCGTGCGGCATATGAAGAAGTGCAGTGCCTGGATCTATGGCAAGAAGTTCGGGCACCGTGGATGGTTCGGAGCCGGAAGTGAAAAATCCGTGCGAATGAAAAAGAACCACCAAAACGACCGCTAAGCAACGGAGGCCATCAATCTCAGGGAGGTAACGACCAGAGGAAGTGCGACGTTGAAAAGCCGCAAGGATACGATCCGACCATAAAGTCTTATCCATTTCCTTGGCCGTCATGCGCGGGATCCTAGGTGGAAATTTCGGGCCGAAAAGCAAAGACCGCTTTCGTATTATCTCATGTCCTTCACCTCCATTTTACCTCACTCTTCAAGCCACATGGCACACCAATCCAACGATCCTCTCCACGGAGTGAAACTCGAGCAGATGCTCATTCATCTAGAAGACCAATATGGATGGGATGAGCTTGCGGACCGCATCCGTATCCGGTGCTTTGCCAATGACCCTTCACTCAAGTCATGCCTTAAGTTTCTTCGCAAAACACCTTGGGCACGTAACAAGGTAGAAAACCTTTACCGCGAATCGGTTACCTAGGGTCTTTCTTTTTGGGAGGCTCCGGCGCAGGTGCCGCAGCCATCTTATGAAAAGTCGCCGGCACAGGAGCGCAGAAGGTCATCCGTTTCCCCGAATAAGGATGATCAAAGCTCAGCTCCTGCGCATGCAAGGCGAGGCGCTTGTTATCACGAATCTTACGACCATATTTCCCATCACCCACGATAGGCCACCCTTCATCGGCAAGGTGCACCCGGATCTGATTCTTGCGGCCAGTGAGTAAATGAATCTCAAGCAAAGCTCGTTCCCCTACTATTTTAATCACTTTATACTTGGTTTTCGAAAGCTTCCCCTTTCGCTTATCGGTCGATGAAAAAACGCGGCGCGCGTCATTCTCGATCAAATAACTTTCGATCATTCCCTCATCGGGATCTGGGTGGCCCTCAACAAATGCGAGGTAGGTTTTGGCAGCCTCCTGCCAATTTTTCTGAAGGGTCAACTTGGCTTTTTCGGTTCGCGCAAAAACCAAGACACCCGAAGTATCACGATCAAGACGGTGCACGACAAAGATTCGCTCACGTGACTTATAGTTTCCCTTCTTAACGTAGTCATCCAGCGCCGCGTGCGCAGTGCGCCCGCCATCACGCCCGGTTCCAATCGTGAGAAGCCCGGCAGTTTTATTCACCACGATTATGTCACGATCCTCATGAATAATATCGAGCCCCATCGGTTGGTGCTTACGTTTGCCACGTTTCTTTTTCTCTCCAGCCACGCTGCAGCATGTTCAAATTTCTTGAAGTGGAAAAGCGAAAGATGGCATAACAAAGAGTGAAACATTCATTTCGGTAAGAACTCAACTCTCACCATTCCACATAGATATCCGCGAAATCTGAGTACCCCCCTCGACTCTCATCGAGCTTGGCATCAGCATCTTGTTCTGCGAATCGCAGTCCTAGCGGTGGACACTGAATGATCTGGGTCCGCTCCTACTCAACGGTCCACTTTACGCCCGATCGTAAAACATAAACTTTAACGTGCGATCTAAGATCTCTCGTCCGGCCGAGCTTGTGAGAGAACACGATCTGCTCAGGGAAAGATTCTTTCACTACATATTGGAGGCGATCCTGCCCAGAACCTTTCCAAGCGAAAAGAAGAACACTCTGTTTCTCGAAATCAACGGCCTTGGAAATCTTGGCAAGTGCTTCTTTACCGAAATACTTGGCCCCATTCCTTAGGGACTTCAGCACGACTGGCTTTGTCCTAGACGCACCCTTAAACACAGCTTCCTCAGCACTTAGATCTTTCAGCTCGGTGATTGGATCATGATTGGCAGGAGTTGCAAAAAGCCCACCCACTAGGGTATAAAACGAAACGAGAGCTATCAAATATGTTTTCATCATCACTAGGACACTTCAATTTGAGAGTCGTTAGAATTTTCTGCGAAACGTCTGAGCCAGACTATCCTGCTACTGAAACCGTGACTTCATTTTAGGTTTAAGTTTCTCATGATTCTTCGACTTTGGCGCGGTGGCGGATTGGTTATCTCCGGCTTGTTCACTTTCGGACATTCTGGCCTGGTCGGGCAACCAAGTGAATCGGCCCCAATTCCTCCGGCTTGGTACAATTGGTAATTCTTTTTCCCCCGATTTGGTTTCGATCACGATCTTTGGGCCTCCCCTTTTAGGATCTGGGAAGGCCCGTGTCACGAATCCATCGGGAGACCAAGA
>JAKMGP010000049.1 GCA_022424905.1 Akkermansiaceae bacterium
GACGGCCCCTCGCGGTTGACTCATCGCCCCCTCCGAAAAGGCGCTCAAAGATTTGGCGCGGTTGGTTGAGTGCTGGGATGGGGCGACCGTGTTCGTTGTATGAGAGAGTGCTCGATCTAGTGGGTTCACCGACACCTCCATCTGTGGACATGACCAGGGAGGAAAACCGAGTCTTATCGGCCAGTTGGCTGGCGGCGATTTGATCCATCGATTGGACGTTTTGCAGATCTCTGCCTAATAAATCGCAACCGGTCAAAAAAGTGTCTCCGCTATCATGGCCGTCGATCTTTCGAACGTCGGGATGCGACAGGCCCCCAAGGATAGAAATATCTTCGCGTAGGGATTCTAAAGGACTCAGAGGTTTGGAGAATTTAAAGTCGGCCCCGGCCTTTTCTGGGAACCAATTCCAACCGGCCTTGCCGCTGTCAGCGGGCGCCATCGAAACTCCGAATGGGAAATAGATTGCTGCCAATCTTTTTGGGGAAGGATTCAAGGCTTCGCTTCCCATGCATTCCAGAGAAGGGAGAGCAAGGGTCGCTCCAATTCCACGCAGAAAAGTTCGACGATTTAGGTGCCAAGGTTTCTTAGAATGCATATTCGTAAGTTATTTGGATTGGAAGTCGGGCTGCTGCACAACCCCGACCAATAAATCTCTCACGCGCAGGTTATTCTTCAAGAACTGATTTGTGAGATTGGAGACCAGGGTTTCGTCGGAGAATTCCAGACTACGCCCAAGAGCGTAGGTCAGGACCTTTGACACAAAGGCCCGTGCGAATTGTTTGCGCCGATGCTCCCTAAGGTAACTTTTTAGTCCACTGATCCCCTGAATCTTATGCCCGTCCGGAAGTTTGGCACTCGCATCAACTTCCAATTCAATGGGTTTTTTTCCATGGATTGGTCTTATGACTTTTTCTCGCCAAAGTCCGATGGCATTGAATTGTTCGAGGGCCTGACCCCAAGGGTCGAGGTTGCGATGGCAATCGGCACATGCGGGATCATGGAGATGAATTTCAAGTTGTTTACGAATCGGGAGCTGCGCAAAGTTTGGATCGGCAGTCTCAAGTTCGGGAACGTTTGGAGGGGGAGGTGCTGGTGGATCATTGAGCAACCGCTTACGTAAAAACACTGCGCGTTTGATGAGATTTGAATCTCTACCCGTCGAATTAGCGGTGAGGACTGATGCTTGTCCTAAAAGCCCTCCTCTGTGCGATGCGTTTTTGGCAGTTAAGTTGACCCGTTGGAATTCTCCTGCCAGGACGCCATCCATCCCATAATGTCTCGCCATTTGGCTGTTTACGGTCACGAAATCCGAATCGATAAAATTTTCGGCAGAAAGATTACGGTGAAGGACTTCGGAGAAGAAAGCGAAAGTTTCGCGGCGCATGTCGCCTTTTAATTCGGGCTTAAATCCAGGATGGAGTTTCTGGTCGATGACAACACGATCTAACGCGTCGAGGTCCAACCATTGGGAAACAAAGTTTTCCACAAATTGCTGCGAACGAGGATGCTTCAGCATTCGCTCGACTTGGCGGGTAAGGACAACGGGCTTAGTTAGCTCGCCTGAATCTGCAGATGCCAGCAATTCCTGATCAGGCATGGTGCTCCATAAAAAGTAAGAGAGTCGTGCCGCTAGCTCATGTTGAGTCAAAGGCCTTTGCTTCACTGAAAAGGGTTCAAGAATATAAAGGAAATGAGGTGAGACTAGCGCCATTGCAAGGGTCTCTTTCATTGCTTCCTCAAAGGTGGGCATTTCCTTCCGAACGACTTTGAAGAATTCCGTAAATCGAGCCACCTCATCATCAGTGATGGGACGTCTCCAAGCACGCGGGAGGAATCTCTCGATAACTTCCTTGACGTAATCAGGCTCGAGCAACCCAGACCGTGAAATAGTATCGTGAAGGATTTGGCGATGATGAGCAGGTGGCCAACTCTCAAAAATGGGCCCCTTGAATTCCAACGATTCAATCACCGGATGACCGCCGTATGGATTTGTCACAGAAATGACTAGCCCCGGATACTTGCCTTGTCCTTTCACTGGCAATGGGAAGTTCTCCATCCGCCCCGAGAATTCGTAGTCGTGCCATCCTTTCTCGGTAATATCGATTTCAGCTAGGGTTTTTCGATAAACTTCAGTATCCGGTCGATAGCCTACCATCACCCTCATTCGGGGCAGCGGACTTGGTGTGTCTTCATTAAATTCTCCCTTGGCACGGATCCGGATTCGGAATTCTCCGGTCTCAGGGTAATCATTCTTGATACGTGCGATGAATTCTTGGTCTTTACCAAGATGGTTAGACGGCTTGGTCTTTCTGTGCCACTTATTTTCTGTTGATTTTTTGAAAGTGTATTCGAACACTTTGGGTGCCGGAGTCGTCGTGATGACGTGATCGAGTGCGGCACGGGCAGCTTTCAGATAGTATTCAAATTGAATACCTGTCATCTGGAGCGCGCTTCCATTGTTAAGCATACCGTCAACGGAGACACCATCGGGCGGTAAGTCCGACACAAAGGAAACATCTAGTCCTAGAAGATCGCGCATCGTATTCTGATACTCGGTCCGATTCAAACGGCGCACTACCACGCGACCACCTTTACTTTTTCGTGAGTCTGCTGCTGATTTGATTTCAGAATTCAGCCAGCTTAGAACAGTCCGTCGTTCATCAGCGCTCAATGTTGGTTCTTCCTCTGGAGGCATTTCTCCCAAGTTGATTGCTGAGCGAACGTCTTGCCAGTGTCTTGCGGCTTTGCGGTCATTAATGAGATCGGTAGAAATCGTGTCCAGTCGAAGCTTGCCCTTCTGCTTTTCAGGCCCATGGCAAGCATAACAACGCTTTTGGAGAATCGGTTGAATCTCCGTGATATAATTAGCTTTTGAAGCCAACAATGGGGCAGCAAGCTGGAAGAGTATCAATAAGGTAAATAGGCCGATGGACCGGTGATTATGGGATAAACTTTTCAAGGTCGCTTGTTTTAGTGGCAATAGGAGATGGGCTGGTGTCCGGCAAAGGAGCAGGAACCTTTTAACGAGCCCTATTCTTATAATTCATCATTGTGTCGGTTGTTCCGACAAGACCGTCATCGTTTGTGATGCCCTCAAAAACAATTGGCATGAGGGGTGCTGGATCTTCGTTTAGGACCCATCCTAACCCACGCATCAGGAGGAGACGGTAGATCGGATCGTAGTAAGTGTAGGTGAAATGACCGGTCGTAGTCCCAAAAACTCGCCCTTTCCCCAGCTCATAAGTCCAGAAAGCGTCACTACGAACCCCATCGCTTTCAAGAATCTCCGCAAACGATTTAGATTCTGTATCGCGGTTCAATGCTCCAATCACCTTCACATTTTCGCTCTTTAATAAATTCCAATAGGACTCGTCATTCAAACGAACCGATTTGGGAAGGCCGGCAAAAGCTGGGTGGGTGGTATCTAAAAAAAGAGGGTAATCATGTCCAAATTTACTCCACTTTGATTCTCTATTTCCTTTCCAAGAACAGCCAATACATCCAGCCAGCTTTTCGGCCTGTTTTATGGGTCGCATAATACACGATTCATGGATTGATACGACGCCCCCCCCACTGGTGACAAAATTCCTAAACATCTTGAATTGTTCATCTCTCAAATCTGGGAGATGAAGGTATTGAATGAGGACGTCAGCCGCATCAAATTGCTCTTGAGTTGGAAATCCAAATGCTTCCTCGACCGTAATATGAGAAATAGATTTCAGCATTGGCACGAACAATTCTTTGACCCGAATGTAGTCATGCTCGCCGCCACCGTGATCCTCGGGGCCAGATAGCCAAAGAATCCTAACTTCTTTGCTAAGTTTGGCGTCATCAAACTTTCCAGTGAGTTCTAGAAGGCGTGATTTTTGCACGAGTTGATTTGGTTTTGGGCCTGTTTGCTTTTCGCGCTTATCAGAGGCCCCAAGCCAGGCCATCGCTGGGAAGAGAGCAAAGAGAAGCACGAGGTGTTTAAAATTCATTTTTTTATTTAGTTTGGACTGCGCCAGCTTCTAGCGAACTCGCGCAATTGTATGTCATCTCCTAGGTCGCGCCCTATTGAGATCCTAGGTCGCATAGAATTACGGTAATCACCACTGCTTCATTTCAAGTGACGGAGTGATTTGAGCTAAGAGTGTTCAAAGTTGCTCCAACAAGGAGTATCACTTCACGAGTAAGGCATGCTTCAACCATTGAGGCACTCATTCGAAATGATGGCCTCAGAAATCAGTCGCGAGGCACAAGTTGTGATTCTCTCTGGTTTCCAATAGGTCCTCAGAGGGTTGGCTTTGTCATGCGGGCTTCGTAGGCATTCATGGTATCCGAACTGAACTTCGGTTTGCCAAAACCGTGGCTGTTACTAAGTGCGTCGCCAATGATATCAGTCGCTCTTAAGCGCGTTCCTGTCGGTTTGGTCGACATGATTATTTCGGCCTTACTCAGTAAGTTGACACTGGTGTGTGGTGGAACGTAACGCTCTGGCACCCAAAAACTTTCTCTTACGATCTCCGTATGTTCCCGACATCCTTTTTCACAATCACGTGAACAACGAGAGATTTCGTGCTCTCTAAATTCCCAATATCCGGGAATGGTGTATGCGGGGAAGTGGCTTTCCTCTGTCCATTGTTTCGTCCCTTCGTCATCCAACCAGAAGGTGTTTTTCCCGCGAGCCAAGGCAATTTCTGCAGCGCGGACATTGACAAAATAGCTGGCAAATTCTGATCCAGGGCGGTTGAACGTTTCAAAAGCGACTCGAACCCGATTTTTGTCGATGGTGTTTTCGGTGTATCCTCCCCAGGAGGACGAGTTTCCTTCCCACGGCTGACTTGGTCTTTGTGTAAGTGGTTGATAATACTGCCGAGCTGGCGAGCAACTTGGAAAGAAAACAGCACTACCGAGAAGTGCGATGAAGTATAAAAGGCGCTGCATATAGTTTTGACTGGCGGTCGTTCTATTTGATTCAAGAAAGATGGTGAGTTCTTAAAGTTTTTTTAGCAGAAAGGGAAAGGAAGCCGGGAGGGGTCGTTTTATTTAGCCGCCTTTTCCGGCGAAGCGGGCGGTGAAGATATCGACCTCTTTACCGGTGGGGGTGGTGAGTGGCGCGTACAGTTCGGGGCGTCGGGCGGTGATCCAGCGGCGCCCGGTGGGTTCGTCTAAGAGTTTAGGATCCAGAGTCGCAGTAACAGTGGCGTCGTTGGCGACTGATGTTTCGGCGAGGGTGCGGCCGAAGGTGTCGATGATCATGGCGTTACCAGTGCGGACCTCGTCACCGTCGATACCAACGCCGTTGGAGAAAAGGTAGAAAACGCCGTTATCGTGAGCTCGGGCGGGGAGCCAGCGGAGAAGCCAGCCGCGGCCTTTGTCACCTTTGAACTCAGCCTCGATTATGTCAGGGTTTTCAGTGCGGTCATGCCAGAGCTCTTGATCGATGTCGCCCATGATATTTGAGTCGTGGGTGCGGCAGCCTCCGGTCTGGTGTGGGGCGATGATGACGTCTGCACCCATGAGCGCGGTGATGCGGACGTTTTCGATGAGATTGTTATCGTAGCAGGTCAGGATGCCGAATTTCCATCCTTCGAGTGCCTCGAAGACGGTGAACTCGCTACCGGAGGACATGTGTTCGTTGACGAAGGTGTGGAGTTTGCGGTGTTTAGTCGTGGTGCCGTCAGGTTGGGCGACGACGTAGGTGTTATAAAATTTTTTACTTTCGCAGGCTTCGATTAGGCCGGCACCGACGATAACGCCGGTGTCGCGGGCGATGGCTATGAGTTCTTGGACGGCAGGGCCGTGGGGAACGGGTTGCGCAAGTTCAGCGATCCTTTCGCGCGGGAGTTTGTTGAGAAACCAGTAGCCGGTGAGGCAGCACTCGGGGCAGACCAAGATCTGAGTTCCGTCCTCGGCGGCGGATTCGGCTAGGTTCCGGACTTTCGTGAGGTTGGCAGTGATATCACCTTCGGCGTGTTCAAACTGAGTGGCAGCGGCCTGAATTTTTGGGAGCATGAGGGATGGTTTATGGTTAGGATGTCGACACCAAGATTCCTTAATTCGCGGATCGGCGGATATCACTGCATGAACCATTTGATGAACGGCGATCACCAATGGGGGCGGCCGAAAAGAACGAGGAGGAGAAAGTGAAAGTAAAGAGGAGGCACGAGGGGCTTATGGTCATGTTTTGGATGAACTTTTCGGACACCCTATCTGAATTCTAAAATCGTTTCAAACTATGAATACGCTCGCCTCCGAGTGTGATTCGTAGAGAATAACGGTTACCGGTGATGAGACGTTTTCTGACTACGACGCTATCGATATTTGCAAGCTATTTGCTGCCGATTTTTGCTGCCGAGCGCGGCGACGAGAGTTGGTGGTCACTCCAGCCGGTCGATCGGCCAGATGTGCCCGAGGTTTTTGATACGAGTTGGGTTCGCAATCCGATTGATCATTTTGTTTTGGCGAAACTCGAGCTCGAAGGTTTGAAGCCTAGTCCTGAGGCTGATAAGCACACTCTTACCCGACGATTGTATTTTGATCTGGTTGGACTTCCGCCGGATCTCGATGTCGAAGGGGGTGTCGATGCCTTACTTGCTTCGCCACGCTATGGCGAGCGCTGGGCGCGGCACTGGCTAGACGTTGCACGTTTTGGAGAGAGCCAAGGTTTCGAATACGATCAGTTGCGCGAAAATGCGTGGCCGTATCGTGATTGGGTGATTAATGCTTTCAATGACGACATGCCCTATGACCGATTCGTGCGTCTGCAGATTGCAGGAGATGTCCTAGAGCCGAAGAATCCAGACGCGATTACCGCAACCGGGTTTTTGGTTTGTGGGGCATTCGATGGACTAAAACCTAATGGAGACAAACAGCGCAAAATTATGCGTCAGGACGAGATGGAGGATCTGGTTGGCACGGTTGCGCAGAGCTTTCTTGGACTCACCGTGCATTGCGCTCGTTGCCATGATCATAAGTTTGATGCGATCACGCAAAAAGAGTATTACAAAATGGCTTCAGCCTTGGCTGGAGTCACCCGAGGTGATCGTGAGGTGCCAGCTGGTGGTGATCCAGAAGCGTTGCAAAATTCACTTGATGCGGTTACCGCGAAATTAGTGGAGTCCGAGCAGCGCATCACCCAGAGGATTCTTGCTTCTGACAAAAGAATCGTTTCGTCGGTCAATCGGGTGAGGCCAATTTCTCGTTGGACCTTTGATAAGGATCTCCGGGACGAAATCGGATCTGCACATGGTGAAGCCAAAGGTGGTGCCCGCGTCATTGGTGGAGTCTTGCATCTCGATGGCAAAGATGACTACGTCATTACGGCCCGCATGCCGCAGGAGTTGGGTGCTAAGACGCTCGAGGCTTGGGTGAAGTTAGATAATCTCAATCAGCGTGGAGGCTCAGCGATTTCAGTTCAAAACGTCGATGGAGGGCAGTTCGATGCGGTCGTATTCGGCGAGCGTGAACCACGTCGCTGGATGTCAGGGAGCAACAGTTACACTCGTTCCAAGAGCTTTGGGGGTCGTGAGGAAATTGATGCTAAAAATGGGTTTGTTCATGTTGCGATGACCTACGCAGAAGACGGAGCGATCACAGCCTATCGCAACGGGAAGTTGTATGGTAAGGCCTACCGCACGGGACGATCGAAGTATCTTGCCAAGAATCACGAGGTGCTCTTCGGGCTGCGTCATGGGAAGAGCGCCGGTGCTGGGCGCATGTTAGCGGGTCAAATTGATAGAGCTCAGTTATATGATCGTGTTCTATCGGCCGAGGAGATCGCAATCTCGGCGGATGTTCGTTATGTCAGCGAAGCGGAGGTGGTTGCTGCCTTAAATCCGGAGCAGCGTAAGATTCGCAATGAGCAAAAAGCCGAGATTTCCCGTCTTAAGGGCGCGCTCTCTAAGATTCAGAAAAAGAAAGTCTATGCTGTGCGTCCTTCAGGTTCGCCAGTGACGAAACTTTTAGAGCGGGGTAATCCCTTTGATCCTCGCGAAGAGGTCTCGGCGGGAGGAATCGCAGCAGTGAGATCAACCTTGCCCGCAGATTTTGGTTTGGCCCCGAATGCGAGCGAAGGAGAGCGCCGGAAAAAACTCGCCGCCTGGGTCTCACAACCGGATAACCCGATGTTGGCCCGCGTGATGATGAACCGGCTTTGGCACTATCATTTTGGGCAGGGTTTGGTGAAGACACCTAACGACCTTGGGTTTAGTGGGGGTGAAGCCTCGCACCCTAAATTGCTGGACTGGCTCGCCGCCGAGTTCCGGTCGCAAAACTGGAGCTTGAAAGCAATGCACCGACTGATTGTCAATTCTGCAACTTACCGGCAGTCCTCGCGGCCGAATCCCGATGCTTTAAAAATCGATACGGGTAACGTTTTATTATGGCGGTCTTCCCCACGGAGGCTCGAAGCCGAGGTGATTCGCGACTCGATTCTGAAAGTGGCGGGCCAATTGAATACCGCAATGGGAGGTCCCGGATTTCGTGATTTCAAGATGTATCGGCACAAGGGTTCATGGGTCTACGATCCGATTGATCCAGAGGGTTCTGAATTTAATCGCCGTAGTATCTATCGCACTTGGGCGCGCGGCAACGTCCATCCTTTGTTGTCTCCTCTTGATTGTCCCGATCCCTCGACTACGACTCCGGCGCGCAGTATTACCACTACGCCGCTAGGGGCACTTTCGCTCATGAATACTTCTTTCGTTTTGCGCATGTCGGATCGCCTTGCCGAGCGGCTGAAACTCGAGGCAGGTGATGATGCAAAGGCCCAGATTGCCCTCGGATTTCGTCTCGCCTACGGCCGCGAGCCAAGAGGAGTGGAGATTGGGCCATGTCACGACTTCGTCGCGAAGAGCGGCCTTGCCGCGTTTTGCCGGGTGCTCTTTAACGCTAACGAATTCCTCTACGTAAATTGATCGAATTATGACTGGCAAACCACTATCACGACGCGAATTCTTTGAGTGGACAAAGGGGGGGCTTGGTGGGGCTGCGGTTTCCTCGCTGATGGTAGGGGAGGGTGTTGCCGCCCCCCCCGTTGAGCCTCAATACGTGCCAAAGGCGAAACGAGTCATTCATCTTTGTTTGTGCGGTGGGGTGAGCCAAGTCGACACTTTTGATTATAAGCCAAAGCTTGCTGAAATGCACGGCAAGTCGCTTTCAGCCGATGAGCGCCCCGATGTGTTCTTTGGTAAAGTGGGATTATTACGCAAAAATGATTGGGACTTTAAGCAACGCGGTCAAAGCGGACTCTGGATCTCCGATCTCTTCCCACATCTTGCGACGGTTGCTGACGAACTGACGGTCATCAATTCCATGGTCGCGCAGTCTTCTAGTCATACTCCGGCGACCTTCCAGGAAAGTAGTGGATTCCGTCTTAACGGTTTTCCGGTGATGGGATCGTGGGTGAGCTATGGGCTTGGGAATATGACTGATAATTTACCCACTTATGTTGTGTTACCGGACGCTCGTGGAATGCCAGCTGGTTCGACGAGTAATTGGACTAATGGTTTTTTGCCCGCCGTCCACCAGGGTGTGCCTTTCCGGACCAGCGGCGAGGGGGATGCCATCAGCAATTTATTCCCGGCTAGGCCGATCACGGCGGAAGTTGAGATCAATAGCCGAGCACTTTTAGATAAGATGAATAGCCTGCATATGGAAGAAAGAGGCTTTGAGGATGTCTTTGCGGCACGGGTCTCAAGCTACGAGCTGGCGGCCAAGATGCAGCTCGCGGTGCCGGAGGTCACCGATATCAGCAAAGAGAGTGAAGCGACTCGCGAGAGCTATGGACTAAATGGTAAGGAGACAAAGGATTTTGGGCGCAGTTGTTTGTTGGCGCGCAGGATGCTTGAACAGGGAGTACGCCACGTCCAGCTCTTCTCCGGCGGTTCATTCGGGTCGCCACGCATCAATTGGGATGGGCATGAAGACATGAAGCGTAACCATGGACGCGAGGCCTTGCGGATCGACCAGCCGGTTGCAGCACTCCTTAAAGATCTTCGCCAGCGGGGATTGCTCGATGACACGCTCGTGTTGTTTACCTCAGAGTTCGGCCGCACGCCTTTTACTCAATCAGGAGCCGATCAAGTGGGCACCGGGCGCGATCACAATCAGGTTGGTTTCAGCTGCTGGATGGCTGGCGCTGGGTTGAAACACGGAATCACATACGGAGCGACGGATGACGTGGGCTACAAGTCCGTAGTTGATCCAGTGCCTTGGTACGACTTTCATGCTACAGTGCTACATCTGCTGGGCATTAATCATGAAGAACTCACCTATTATCACAATGGGATTCAACGCCGGTTGACTGACGTTCATGGGAAATTAATTGATGGAATCTTGGCCTAGAATCGTGGGCAATCACTGCTAAGAATTTTTCTAGTCGTAGATGACCCAGTAGCCTTTTAGATCTCTGCTTGGTATTTTGCCATTGTTCGAGATTCATCTTAGCTATGCAGGGTTCTATTTCTTGCCAAACTTAGTGCGCAGGAAGGTTACGAGGTTTGCCATCTCCACAGGCGTGATCTGCTCGTGTAGATTTGCGGGCATAAGGGAGACTTCTGACGCAGTCATCGTCTTGATGTCTTTTCTCAGTATGACGTCGATTTCACCGTTAGGGCGTTTGAGGGTGAGGCTGGTGGCTGATTCGTTGGCTAGAACACCGGCGTAGGAATCTCCGTCGGAAGTTGTGACGAGGTAGAGTTTATATTCAGGCTCGATTTTTCCGTTTGGGTCGAGGATGTCCATGAGGATTGCCTCATTAGGTTTGCCTGAGATGCTGGCGAGAGAGGGGCCGATTTCGTTACCCTCGTCATCGAGCTTATGGCAGATGAGACAATTTTTTGCGTAAATAGTTTTACCATTTGCTCCGTCTCCTTTGGCGGTGAGTGCCTTCTGATAGCGGGCCATACGTTTTGGCAGGTCGACGTTGCTACTGACAGCTGCGAAGAGCTTTTTTGCGCGATTGGTATGGTTGCTTTGGATGAGCTTTTCGCGCTGAATAGCAGAAAGGTCGCCAACCTGAATAGTCTTGTTTTCCAAGGCGTTAAGGAGTGCTGGGAGACGGTTTTCTTGGGAAAGAAGAGTTTCTAGCACGGCTGTGCGAGACTTTGGAGTAAGGCTTGGCCAGACCTTGATCAATTCTCTCGCGACACGAATATCATGAGATTTTTCAAGGGAGATAATGGAAGCTTGCTGCAGAGAGGGAGGCTGTTTTGGATCAAGGAGTTTGATCGCGATGGGAGCAAGGGTTTCATAAGGAGCGATTGAGAGCATTTCCATTGCGGAGACGCGTTGTTTGAGTGGAGTTTGTTCATCGAGGGCCTGTTTTTTTGCTGAGTTTAGGAATTTGCGAACATGCCTGGAAGAATCGATGGGGAGTGTTGTCGCAAATCCAGATGCAAGTTTTCGGACCTCAGCATTGCTACTGGTCATCATGATCGCGAGTTGGGTTGCAATTGTGTCCCAGCCATTCGTTGGTTCTGGCCATGGGGTATCGCCTTGAGCGGCACCGGTGATAAGGCCTTGAAGAAAAGGAATGCTGGTTTGAGGGCTCAAATGATTGAGATGCAAAAGCTGGTTCATGACAGCATTCGAATCTCTCCTTCCGGCCATTGTAGTCCCGAGAGGCGGGGTCCCTTTCCATCGTGATAGCCACGATCCATTCTGGCCATTAGCAGAGCTAAGGATCGCTGATTCCATCCAGCGGTCGCTCCCATGTTTTTGAGCTAAGAATGCGAGCCGGGTGGCGGATGCTTCAGTCTGAAGGGCACCAAGAGTGAGCGCGATCTGAAGTCGAACGCTTGGGTCGGGGTCGAGGGTATCGACCATCGAGAAGACATGTGCACTAATCGCTTTGTCTTTTTTCAGAAGGGGTTCGGCGATGCGCAAGGCGTGGATGCGAACCCCAAAGTGTTTGTGACGAAGTGCAGTCAAAACGTGTGAAGATTTAAGAGCGCCGATACTGGCTAAGGTGTTTATTGCGCGAATTGCGCCGCGCCAGTTTCCATCTAGGCGTTTCGCAAGCACTTTCGCGGGATTCTTGTCTGCTCTTTCGATGAGCAGACGTTGTGCTGTTTCTCTTCGCCAGGGATTATTGCTTCCGATTTCCCGAGCTAATTCCATTCCGCTGAGCTTGGAAAAATTTGGGGGTTTTTGGACTTTGACAGTTTTTGGGACAAGTCGCCAGATGCGACCGTGTGTTCTCCCTTGGTCGAGACCGTATTGTTGCTGGAGAAATCTCGGAATTGCAGAGTAGTCCTCGATAATTTCGCGATACATATCGACGATGTAGAGCGCGCCATCAGGGCCGATGCGAAGGTTCACGGGGCGGAACCATTGATCGGTCGAGGCGAGGAATTCTGACTCTATTTCTTCTGGGGCACGGCTTGCTTTATAGCCTGCGCCGTCGCGGTTCAGAACGGCGCGGTGGATGATATTAAGGGATGGCTCGCAGTAGAAAAGATTGCCGCGATACCGCGCAGGGAAAAGCGTTCCCCCATAGTAAGTGGTGCTACACCCTCCGGAGAAGTAGTTGCTGTTCGTTTCGCGGTCACCGTAGAATTTCACCCACGCTGGATCACTACGGCGCCTCACCCGCCACGGGTGTGGTTCGCTAATGCGGAAGCCACGATTATAATCCGAAGCGTTGTGTGTGTCGTTGGGTGATGCTACGTGAGGATTTCTGGTAAGGTAGCGATGAGGCAGAGGAAGGGCGTAGCGGGCCGAGGTTCCGCCGGATGAAGGGAAGCGGTCGCCAACGTCGTTCATTGTCAGGCCAAAGGTGTGCACGCTGCCGTTTACTCGTTCGATTGCGCTGCCGTCGGCTCGAATGCGGAAATCTGAGTTCCCTACTTTAAATGGCGTCTTGAGCCTTGGACCCGTAATTGTTCCACCACCGCTGCCGCTGCCGATGTAGATCCAGCCGTCGAGTCCCCAGATCGGATTATTGATACCACGTTCGATCGTGTTGGTGGCAAAGCCAGTAAAAAGGATCTCGCGGACCTCGGGCTCTCCATCGCCATCGCGATCAGCGAAGAACATGATATGTGGCGCACATGTCACGATGATTCCTCCATTCGCGGGCAAAATGCCATAGCATGGTGGTAGGTCGTCAGCCCACACGGTGGCTTTGTCCATGAGGCCATCGCCATCTGTATCAGTAAGTAATTTGACCGTTCCGGTCTGCCGTTTGGCAGCCGCTTCCGCGATAGGTCCTCCCTGGAACTCCCAGCGCACGCGCCGCACAGTTTTATCGAGCTTTCCGGTCTTGTTCAGCTTCTCGGTATCAATGTGTCCTTCAATATTATAGCCGTGTAATTCGCAGACGAAGACGCGGCCGTGCTCGTCCCACGCGATGCATGAAGGTTCCTCGACGATTGGTTCGCTGGCGATGAGTTCGATACGAAACCCCTCCGGTAAACGGATATGAGTCGCGCTTTCTTTTGGGGAAAGTGGCTGGGGAGCATCAGCGGATTTTTTGATCTCGCTCAAGCCAGGTGCTAGGAAAAACCCGGAGGTGATTGAGAAGATAATGAGGTGGGTTCTCATAGCGTGTTTCGTAGGTATTTGTCTCGCTCTAATGTGGTAAGCAACATCGCAGATAATGAAAGAGGTGCCACCGGAAGAATTGGCTCGCTCCGGCATGCCGATAACAATAGGAAAGAGAGTGAACGCTAATACACAGAATTTTCAGTGAAAGGATATCTTAGTTTTTGTCTTATATTTTTGGTTTTTTTCTCGCGTGGACTTTGCCAAGAGCCAGATCTCATCACTTTAGAAAACGTTCCCTCAGCAAAAAGAATCGTATCAGACGAACCATTACGGCAAAGGTTCTCCGCTGAACAGGCGGCTCGATATCTCGATAACACTTCGCTCGCTTGGCAAAAGCGCCGCAATTGTGTTACTTGCCATACTAACATGGCTTATCTCATGGCTCGCCCCGCCCTAAGCAAGGTTTTGAAGGACTCTGGGGAAGTTAGGGTTTTTTTTGAAAACTATTTCATGGAGAGGTGGGAAGAAGGAAATACCCCGCCAAAGCACGCATACAATCCGGTAGTCGTAGGGTCTGCCCTTGCTTTTAATGATGCCCAGACCTCAGGGGAGTTATCGGACATAACTCGGCAGACATTGGACATGATGTGGAAGACGCAACGGACTGATGGTGGGTGGGATTGGGCTAAGTGCGGATGGGCGCCAATGGAGATTGATGACCATTTTGGGGTGACACTAGCCGCTCTGGCTGTCGGAATCGCACCGGGAGATTACCGGAAAAGCGAAGCTGCCAAAAAAGGGATGGAAAAGATTCGCCAGTTCCTGAAAAACAATCGAGCACACTCTCTTCATCATCGTATCATGCTCACTTGGGCATCTTTACGAGTCGATGGACTAATGGAGGAATCGAAGCGAAAGGAGGTCCTCAAGGAGGTGCTATCGAAGCAGCTCCTAGCGGGAGGATGGGCCACACCGGCATTTTTGGTTGATTGGAAAGATTATGAGCGCATGGATAAAAAGCCTCACGATCCCAATACCCCGGATGCTTATGGGACTGGCCTCGCGATTATTGTGGCACGCGAAATGGGAATCCCTGCCGAAGATGAGCGTCTTCAAAAGGGAATAGAATGGCTGAAGAGCAACCAACGGCAAAGTGGGAAATGGTTTACACGCTCTCCTGCAGAAGACAGTAAGCACTATATCACAAATACTGGCACTGCATTTGCAGTCCTAGCCCTCCAGTCTTGTGGCGAATTTGGAGGCTGGCCTTTTGGGAAATGACTGATTGATGTGATTTCCTCTTTCGAGCTAAAGGGGCGGGAGAATAATTTCTTTGATTACGCTATCTGCTTGAGGGTTGTGTGAAGCTGCTAAGTTTGATGCTTGAGATGGCGCTACCTATTTACCTATGGGTGTGGTCTCTCCGAGCAGACTCGAAACTATTGGTTCCATCGCTTTTGCCCATGCTGCATATCCTTTCTGGTTGGGATGCGCACCGTCGGGAATGAGATCGCTTTTCATTCTGCGGCCGTCGAGGAAGGTCGCGCCGATATCTCGGTAGTGTATCATTCCGTCTTCATCGCCAATATTGGAGATGAGTTTATTGACCTTCATATTCTTTTGCCTTGCGGTATCATCATCGTTGCCGCCACGCGGAAAAATCCCCAACACTAAAATTTTTGTCTTCGGCAACTTGATCCTTAGTTTTCCCACGATCAGCCGAATGTCGCGCGCCGTAACTTCGGGCGGGCTACTACTATGGTTGTTAGTGCCGATCATTAGGACAGCTAGCTTGGGCGAGATGCCGTCGATGTTTCCGTTCTCCAATCTCCATAACACATGCTCGGTGCGATCGCCGCTGATCGCTAGATTCACGGCATTGCGTTTTGCGTAATATTGGTCCCAGATTTTTTTACCACCTGCCTCACCTTCTTTGTCCCACCAATGGGTGATCGAATCACCGATCATCAGCAAGTCTACCTTGCCCTTTTTCACGCGTGCGTTAAAGGCGCGGTGTCTTTCTATCCAAGGAATTTTGTGCCAGCGTGGCTCGGGGCGAGCAGCGATCAGATTGTCTTTGCGATTGGGGGGAGGTGTTCGCCATGTTGGGATACTAACGTGGTCGTAAGTCACAGTAGTAGTGACCTTGTCGAGTTGCGAACAAGCGGGTAGCCCTACATAAAAAGTTTGTGCCATGGGAATCTCGACAGAGCCAAGATCTCTCCAGTTGTAACCATCTGAAGACATGTAGCCAGTGAAGCGGTTACGGAAGCGAATCAAGCGTAACCAGTAGGGTGTGCTCAAACGGTTTTTTTTAATAACATGTTTTTCGCCGAGATATCGCGCCTTATGGAGGGTCGTTTCACCGCCCTTTTTTGACCGGGTGACCAGCGCGCCGCTCCAGTGTGGGATGAGTAATACTGATGCGTGACGCGAATCAGCATCGAGGGTTTCGCGCATCATTACGCCGGGTTTCGTCCACTGCGAACTCATTGGTCTGATGATACGCGCGGTGATTGTTCCGTCGCCAGTCATTGGCGCGTAGGCGAAATGGAAGGAGTCATCTATGCCGCCGATATCATGGCCTTCACCTTCCATGGTGAAGGCTTTGCCATTAAACTCGCTATAGCCGGGGAGTCCCACTTTGCCGACATCCATGCTCATAAAACCATCTGGCAAACCTGAACTCGCTGCGAGCTTTGCGGAGATCGCACTTGTGCCGATTTCATTCGAGGCAGTAATCGTATAAAAGTAGAGTGTTTTAGGTTTTGTCTTTGTATCGTGGTAGGTAGGGGAGGAAAGCTGAGTGGCAACTTTTTGGTAGGGCCCGCTAGAGTCTGTTGAACGATACACGGTGTAACTTTGGGCATCGACACAGTTGTCTGGTTCTACGCATCTCACCCAAGTAATGCGAATTCCTTCGCGAGTAGTGCGAGCGATGAGGCCCGCTGGCACGCCGGGTGGTTTGGTGACCTTGCTCGTTTCGAATGGTGGTCTCCAGTGAGTGAGTGTGCCGAGCCCGATGTGGTCTCCACTGTGGCCCTCCGGTCGTTTCTTTTTGACGACTTGAGCGGAGTAAGGCGCCTCGATTCTCCGGCGTTTTACGTAGTGGTTGAACGGACGCTCGAAGATCGGGTAAAAGTTACCGCGACTGGCGGGGGATATTTTGGTGTAAGGATTATTACGCCCGCCGATTCCATACTTACCAGTGCGGTCGAGGTAGGGCTGGTAGTTAACATCCTCGCCAAGGCCATACTTTGCGCAGTATTCGAAACCTGCAAGAATACGATTATCTCTCCAGCCATAGAGGTCCACGCCCTGGTTCCACGCGACCTCGGCCGCGCAACCTAATAAGCCCAGCCCTAGCTGTGCATAGTGTTGGGCACGCGAGGATTCCTGACATTGGCCACTCGGGTAGACGATCGTGTGAGGGATGCTGCCGTTGCCTGCTCCAGCGATCGCGTATCGCACAGTCGCCTCAAATAATTGACGATCATTGCAGAAAATGGCAATCGCCATCTTGGTTTGTAATGCGGCGGTTTCCCAGTTTCCATTAGCGAAGTGGGCGTAGTGCTTGATGGTGGGGTGCCAAGCGTCCATGAACCATTTCTCGCAGCGTTTGGCCTCTTCCTCCGACCAGCCAGAGTTCGTGTGGCGGAGGAGTTCGGCAGCATTGACAAACTTAAAGCCTTGGAGTCCCGCTGCTAGGACGCCATCGATCCCGGTCACTTTTTTGAGTGAGTCGACCCAGGAGTTAATGATCTCAATCGCCTTATTGGCATGGGCCTGCTTGCTCGTGATAGTCCACATCAAAGCATTCTGGTAAGCGGCCTCCGCATCGCTCTTTGCTTCGCTCATACGAATGGTTGGAGCTCTTCCGATTTCAGGAAAAGGTCCTAGTCTTCGGTAGCTAGCCTGCGATCGCGGGCTGGCTGACAGCACTTTGAAGCCCTCAAAAATTGGAGTTTTCTTCTGTGCCACCGCAACCTTCATACGATCCAGATCAGCTCGGGAGTGGAGAAGGCCCGGGTGGATAAATGCTTTGTCAGCAGAAGCCTTGCTGATGATCGAGGCGAACAACAATAGCGTATAAAGGAGACTTGAAGAGGTCGCGCTCATAGTTGGGAATCCTAAAGGCCCAAAGCTTGATTTAAAACGCAGAAATTTGCAGTGGAAAGGCCGAGTTGCTATCAGTCCTGGGTGGCGAATAAGCCTTTCATCGCAGAGGTCAGTTGGGACATGGCAGTGACAGCTTCATCAAAGGGTTCGGAGGTATGAAGAAATCCGTGCAACATAGTTGGGTGAGCTTGTTCGGTTACGGGAACACCGGCGTGGCGCAATCGCTCAGCATAGGCTTGTCCTTCGTCGTAGAGCACATCGTAACCAGCGCTCACCAAATAGGTGGGAGGGAGTCCACTCAAAGAGGCCGCGTGTAACGGACTGGCAAGCGGATGCTCCCGCTCCTCGACGTTCGGGACGTATTGATCCCAGAACCAAGCCATAAGATTCTTGGTCAGTCCGTAACCATCAGCGAACTTATGGTAACTGCCGGTCTCCGTGTTAGCGTCGGTGATTGGATAAATTAACCATTGAGAATGAATCGGCGGAGCTTCTTCGTCGCGGGCCTTGAGAGATACTGCGGCAGCAAGATTGCCACCCGCGCTGTCTCCAGCTACCGCGATACGAGATTGATCGATTTGTAGTGTTGAGGCGTGATCCGAGACGTATCGCGTTGCAGTGTAGCAATCATTGATCGCGGCGGGGAATACGTCATCAGGAGCCGGGCGATATTCGACAGAAACGACAGTTACACCGGCTTGGGCGGAAATACGTCGGCACAAGGCATCATGCGTTTCAATATTCCCCAGCACCCAGCCGCCACCGTGGAAATACATGACACACGGTTGCGGTCCTTGACCGACTGCGCGGTAGAGGCGCAGTTTGGGGCCACCTGGCACCTCGATCTCTTGTTGGAACGCTGCTTTCGGCGCGGTCCCAAAAATGTCAGTGAGACTTACGAAGATTTCTCGGCCTTGGTCGGCCGGGAGGTCTTCATATTTAGGCAAATCCAGTTCCGCAATAGCGGCAAGAAAAGCACTCGCTTGGGGATCTAAGCTCATGGCGGGAAACGTCTTGGTTAGACCGAATCGGATAGAGAATGGGGCTTATTCTCTATCCTGTCTTAATCTGGTTGATTTCCCCGACCTTCTCTTTTGCGAGTTCTAGCGCAGGATGAGGTTTGTCTTCGAGCATGAGCTGGTCAATTTGAAGCCATTTGTTTGGTGTCATATATACCAATTTCCCATTACATTCGTATGGTGTATTCAACTTAAAGTTACGGGATGTTGTTGGTTCATCAATCGCTTGGCATTCATAAACTGGGTAATGGTTGCCGTTCAGAACGATGTATGACTTGTAGGGCTTTACCAAGTGCCTGTTCACCAACAACTGAGCGTGTTGCCTGAAATCGAGTTCAAAATCTTTTTCGTGGGGAACATAGTTGTAGGTGTATTGGCTCTTGTCTTGAGGGGTTCTGGGGATGGTGTCGGTCTCAATATCATCGAGAAGCTGCTTGATCATAGGCTCATCATTTTTCCAGATTCGATCATAGAGTGTGTCGACCGTATCACCATTTTCTACTGGCACATACGATTTATAAGCAATCTCACCGGTGTCTAATCCAGAGTCCATGAAGTGAACGGCCATGCCAGATTTTTCATCACCATACCAGATCGTCCAGAAGCCTGGATGTCTGCCGCAATGGCGGGGTAGGAGAGAGGTGTGGAAGTTCACTACGCCCATGGGTGGGATATTGAGAAATTCGTCTGGTAAGAAGAACTGATACCCAATGACGACGATTACATCCGGAGCCCAATCACGCATTTGATCCATGATGCCATCATCTTTGGGTTTACCACAAACGATGGGGATGTTTTGCTCTTCAGCAATCACATGAATGGGTTTGCTTGAGCTGCCACCTGATGTTGTGGTTGTGATCCCCTCTGTAGGTGATTCCAAAATACCGACAATGTTAGCATCGTTGTTAACGAAATATTCCATGTGAATGGAAGTTAGCTCCCATGTCCGTGTTCCAATAATGACGATGCGTTTATTTCTCATGAATTGATTGATTGTTAGGAGTTTGCTTTTGGATGAAAGAGGAGACAATTGACCTTCGATCAAGGGGTGAGCAAAATTAGGAGAATTAAGAGGCGGATCAAGCCTTTAGACGGGTATGCGTCCGGCGGATTATCAGAAAGAAACGTCTAGGGAAGCTCCTTGATCCGGACGTTCCGATACCAGATCCGTTTTGCTTCGTCTTGGAAGCTAATATATCCTTCATTCGGGCGATCTTTCATCGCGGATTGGCTCAAGTCGAGATCTTGGATAGGGTCACCGTTGAGGATGACCTTAAGTTGACTGCCGTTTAGGGTAATAGTGTAGCGGTTCCATTCTCCGGCTGGCTTCACTGCCATTTTTTTAGGAGCAGATGTTCGGATCACTCCTCCACAATCATGGTGCCCAAATTTCTTTTTCCCGTGGGTGTCGAGAATCTGAACCTCAAAACCATGATCGACGTGATTTTCTAGATCGCCAATCCGCATGAAGACCCCGGAGTTCCCGTTCTTGTTGAACTTAAATTCGAGATCGAGAACAAAGTTTTTGTATTTACGTTTTGTCGTAAGGTAATCGGGATAGCGTTGCCACCCGCTTTCGCCGGGGCGAGGTTTTAAGGTGACAACATTGTCCTTCTCGACAACCCAGTTTCCATTGGTTTGCCATCCGGTGAGATCTTTCCCATTAAACAATTCTACGAAGCCAGCTTCTCCGGTCATTTCAGTGATTTTAATGTCTTTGTATTCAACGTGCATTTTTTGTCCTCCATGGAGCTGGAGTCCAAAGTGGCCCTTAAGTCGGCCTTTGTCCTTGGTCAGTTTAGCCGAAAGGACGTTGTTGATTTTGACTTCGATATCGCGGCCAATCGCGCGGAGCTCCAGGGTAGTCCATTCCCCGACCTTGTAGTCTCGCTTTTTCACAGCTTCAACATCGGGTTTTTTAACCCAAGCTCGTCCGCCTGTCTCGTAAAGGCCGCCAGTTTCCTGAGATGTGTCGATCTCTACTTGGAAGCCGTTGACACTTACGTTACTTTTAACCCGAGCTGAGCGAAAATAAAACCCACTGTCTCCCGATAAAACCCGAAATTTTGCGGTTACCACAAAATTAGAATATTGCTTGTCGGACAAAAGCATTCCGTGGCGTTTTTCACTTTTGGGGCTCCGGCCTACGATCGCGCCATTTTCAACAGACCAAGTCCCTCCGGGAAGCGCAGTCCATCCTTGCAGGGACTTGCCATTGAAAAGAGGAGTCGGGTTAAGACCTTTGGCTTCCTCGGCGAAGGTGAAGTTGGTCAAGATGAGACCTGCGAACCATTGGCTTAAGACTTTCATGAAGGTGCTTACTCTTGTTGAGAGGGTGTTTCTGTCAATCGGGTGAATCCTTTTTCAGGTTGAAGGATTGAAAGTGTCTTTTGGGAAATTAGGTAAGGGGGGAAGATGGGCGAGCAAGGCTATTACGCGGCCAGCATTTCTACTGAGATTTTGATCCAATCGAGCCCCCCTCTGAAATCTAGTTTTCGATGGTGCCGTTGATCAGGAATTGTATGATGGTTGAATGATATGTTGGATTAAGTCACTGGAAGAAAACCCAAGCATCAGGCTTTCTGTCGTCCTTCTCTCCCTCTTCTCGTTTCTAAATGGTGCCGAGCCAGCCGACACAAACTACGACGAGGCAGAAGTGCCTGAATACCGGCTTCCAAAATTACTAAAGTCTGACCTTAGGGGGGCTGAGTTCGTCAAGAACTGGCATGAAAAACGACGTCCTGAGCTTCAAGCTCTTCTTGAGAGTCATATCTATGGCAAAACGCCTTCTAGAGACCTTGGCCCCTTCCAAACTCAAGTTGTTGAGACTGATCCCCAAGCACTCAATGGAAGTGCCACTCGCAAGCAGATTTCGATCATCATTGATGACGCGCATCAGTTGTCGATCGATCTCCTTGTCTACCTCCCTAATCAAGTGGATGAAACAGTGCCCTGTTTTATGGGCCTCAATTTTTATGGCAATCAGACCGTTCACGCTGACCCAAAGATTCAAATTAACCCTCGATGGATGGCGGGGAAGTCTCAAATCGGAATTAAGAATAATCGAGCGACCGAGGCTACCCGAGGGGTCTACCACGAACGTTGGCAAATCGAACGACTTGTAAAAAGGGGCTATGCTGTTGCCACCGCTTATTGTGGAGATATTGATCCTGACAATTACCAACATGATTTTACTGATGGCATTCACCCGCTCTTTTACCGCGATGATCAATCAAAACCCGATCCGGGTGAATGGGGCACGATTGGCGCTTGGGCATGGGGTCTTTCGCGGATGCTTGACTACCTCATTGAATCTGAATCGGCGATTAATGCGAAACAGGTTGCAGTCATCGGGCATTCGCGCCTTGGAAAAACCGCCCTTTGGGCGGGGGCTCAGGATCAGCGCTTTGGCCTTGTGATCAGCAATAACTCAGGATGTGGTGGAGCTGCGCTCTATCGCCGTGAGTTTGGTGAGAGGATTCACCACATGATCAAGCCGGTTGGCTATTGGTTCTGCAGGAATCACGCAGAGTTTGCCCATCGAGAACAAGACCTCCCAGTCGATCAGCACATGCTGCTAGCGCTCGTAGCTCCTCGCCCTCTCTACGTCGCAAGCGCCACTCAGGATCAATGGGCTGATCCCCAAGGAGAATTTCTCGCCGCGCGCGCAGCTTCTCCTCTCTATGAACGTTTGGGAAAGTCCGGCTTGCCAAGTCCAAAGATGCCGGCACCTAACGTCCCAGTCCAAGGCACGATTGGCTATCACCTGCGTAATGGGGCACATGCAGTCACGGCCTATGATTGGGAACAATACTTGAGCTTTGCCGACCGGCATTTCAAGCGGTAGACTGCTTACTTAAGGGAGCCGGAATTTGCTTTTGGCTTCAAGAAGGTTTATACGTAAGTCTTTCCAGCAACTAATGAAACCAGTGCGATTGATCTGTGTCGGAATGCCAGTTCTATTGGTGGGTCTGGTGTGGATGAATCGCCAGCCTGTGGAGTCCCAATATAAAGAGGGGGAAGCAGTTCAGCAGATTCAAAAGGAAAGGCATTTTGAAAAGAATGATGTTGTTTGGGAAGCGCCGGGAGAATTTCAGGACTGGTTAAAAGCGTATCGAAAATCTGATGACCGGATTGACTTGGATGAAGGCTTGACTCTTGCTCGAGAGCGGAGAGTGACAATGAAACACTTAATTAAGACTAATCCGAGAGAGGCTTTGGAGAGAGCGATTCCGGATGAGGAGCGAGTGGGGCTTCCGGAAGAAATTAGTGAGTTACTAGAGGTTTCGATTTCTGATGCAGGAGAATTTGAGCGCGTGGTAAGTTGCTATACTGGTGGATTTGTTCGGCCGGTAGGGGCACCGGACGAGGAGCGTTTTGTGACGGTAAATGAAAAGCGCTATCGAGCGTTTACTTATGGTCGCCGGGCTGAGTTGCTCACCAAAGATCGGATTTCGGTTCATGGGATTTCCCTCGATGATGTGATGGCAGTTTCGCCTGACCCGGTTTTACGGAAGGGATTGCTGGCGGAGTCTTTTGGTGAGCAAAGGCAGTTTGCAAGTGAAGAGGAGCTTGATTTTTATGTCGCAATGACGGTGGCGGATGAAAATGCTCCGGGGCCAGCGGTAGTCCGGGCTAGTGAATCTTTGATAGCAGAGAACACGTGGACAGAGGGTAGCAAAAGGATCCTTTATTTGCGAGTTCGCTTTGCGGATCAGGACCCCGCCTATGAGCCGGTTTCTCTGGCAACGGCGCAGAGTCATCAGTACGATGTTGCTGAGCATTACCGCATTGCGTCATATGGAAAACTGAATGTCACTACGGTCTTTCCAGACGTCATCACTTTGGCAGAAAACAAGTCGGGTTATGTCGAGCAAGGGCTTGGTAAAATGATGAACGAAGCCCGCGATGCTGCAATTATTCTTGGGGAATCAAAAGGCTTGGACTGGGACTATCGCAATTATGATTTCTACACCATTATTTCGGATGGTGGGATTGGTGGTTATGCCGGAATAGCGCAGGTGGGTGGAAGAAAAAGTCACCATCAAAAGGGTTACACTTCGTTGCGGACGTCGGGTCACGAGTTTGGGCATAACTTGGGATTATCGCATGCCTACTACAACCATACGAGCGATCTCAGCCCGCGTGGAGCGACCCCGAGCAATGGTGCCGGCCGGATAGAGTATGGACATCGGTTTAGCGTGATGAGTGCGCAAAATGGAAGTGACATGAACAATCCGGCTCTACCGCATTTCACGGTTCATGAGAAGTGGCGCTTGGACTGGGTCACTGACAGTGACATTGTCGATATTACAACGGGTGATCAATCGGGGACATATCGGCTTTATCAAAATGACGATCAAGACGTCACGGGACTACGGGCGATTCGGATTCCCTCAGGGGGACTCTACTCAAAATATTGGTTGAGCTACCGGACGGCTTGGCGCCAGCCCAATCGAAATTCTGATAATGATTTTTTGTTGAACGGGATTCTATTTAATTGGTCAGGTAGTGGTGGTGGAACAAGCACCTTGTTGGATATGACGCCCTACTCCGATGAAGGGTCGGTAGGAAGTGGCTCTACGACACGAGATAATAGCGATAAGTGGGATGCTCCTCTCTTGATAGGGCGGACTTACACCGATTCGGAAAGCAATGTGAGCGTTACCCCGATCGCACGTGGAGGAACCGCACCCAACGAGTATATTGATGTGCACGTCCATCTGGCAACGGGAAACGAAGTATCACTTGTAGGTGAAAATGACGATTGCACTGCCATCGTTCCCGATTCCCTGACCGCAACGGGAACAGACTGGACGGCTCTGGATTTCGATGACAGTGGCTGGCCTTTTTCGGGGTTGTTGGGAGTGGGCTACGATACTAATTCAAACTACCTCCCTTATTTTGGGGTGGATGTAAGAACGTCGATGAGAAACAACAGTGAGTCTTGTTACATTCGTGTTCCATTTGATATTAACGAAGAACTTGATCTTGCTAATATTTCCTCGCTGAAACTAAGGATGCGATATGATGATGGCTTCGTAGCCTATTTGAATGGAGTGAAAATCGCGGAAGATAATGCTCCGGGGTCTCTAGAATGGGATTCTGGTGCCGCTAGAAACCGCAGGGATAGTCTGGCGGAAGATTATCAAGAATTCATTGTCGATTTGGATTTGGCGGCTCTTGTGCCGGGGGAGAATGTCCTCGCGATTCATGGCTTGAACAATGGATCGGCAAGCTCGGACTTTTTGATTCAGCCAAAATTGTCAGCGGTTTTTGAAGGAGGAACGAATCGTTCCCCGACGGTTTCTCTTACGGCAAATACTTTAGCTGTGTCGGTGGGCCAGGAAGTCGCTTTTACGGCGAATGGAAGTGATCCGGACGGTGATGCGCTGGCGTATGCGTGGGATTACGATATTGGAAATGAATTTGCACCGGAAGGTCTGAATCAGGCGAATGCGATTCGGCGATGGAGCAGGGTGGGCTGGTATGCGGTGACGGTGACATGCTCGGATCGTAAAGGGGGTATCTCTAGAGATCGGGTCTTGGTTAAAGTGGGAAACCCCTCCAGCAACGGAGTGGTGAGTGGACGTGTTTTGCGAGGCGGCCTGCCAGTAGCGGGAGCGCGGGTCTCCGTGGAAGGTTCGGATCAACAATCAATCACGATGGAAGACGGGACGTATCTTTTGGCGGGTCTTTCGACTGCTTCGCAAATAACAATTAAAGCGATGCAGGATGGGGAGGTTTTTCAATCATCGATGGCTATGCCTGTCACGCCTCGGCCGACTCTTGAAGGGGTGGATTTTTGGGGTCATCGGTCAGTGGTTCCCCGAGCGCCTACCCGAGTCTTAACGGTGACGCCTCGGTATACTTCGTCCGATGTTGCGACCCCGGTGCAGCTCACAGCACAAGTTTGGAACAATACTCAAGCTGAGAGCGTTTTTGTGCCAATGGGCGATACTTGGAACTATCTTGATACCGGAGTGAATCCGGGGACAAGTTGGATGGATGAAAGTTTTGATGACTCGGCTTGGGCGTCTGGCGTGGCCGAGTTGGGTTATGGTGACAGCCAAGCGACGGTGGTGAGTTATGGTTCAAATGCTGCTGACAAGCACACTACGACTTGGTTTCGTCGGAGGTTTTCGGTGACGGATGCGAGCGAAGTGTCTCGATTGAAGTTGTCGGTGAAGCGGGATGATGGCGTGCGGGTCTTCTTGAATGGCTCTGAGATTGCCCGTGATAATTTGACTTTAGGAACCGTGAGTTCCGGAACTGAAGCGTGGAATGAGATCTCATCGACCTACGAGGAAATTCTGATTCATTTTGCAGTTGATCCGGAATTGTTGGTGGAGGGGGAGAATGTTATCGCGGCGGAGATTCATCAGGAAGATGCTATGAGTAGTGATTTGAGTTTTGACCTCGAATTGAGTGGGTCACGCAATCTTGGGGAAGTGACGCCAATCTGGTCGGTGGCTCCGGAAGGTGCCGATGTTTCTCTCACCGGTGAGTTTAGCGCTAGCCTTCCTGGAAATTATACGGTGACGGCAGTTTCCGATGGGGTGGAGGCTACGGCGTTGATTTCGGTTGCTTCGGATAATGTCGTCTCGATTGCAGCTCTCGACGGATTCCTCTGGGAGAATGGCGCTGCAACTTCCACCGTTGAAGTCACGCGATCCGGCTCGATAGAAGAGGCTTTTGAGGTCTCGTTGGTGGTGAGCGGTGATGCAATTAACGGGGTTGATTTTTCAGGAGTGCCCGAGAGTGTGATCATACCAGCAGGGCAGGCGAGTGTGGATTTTGAGGTTTCGATCATCGATGATTCGCTAAGAGAAGGACGTGAGGCAATTTTTGTAACACCGGTCGCCACTGACTTGTTTGCTGTGGGATCGGAAGGAGTCGCTTCGATCACAATCATTGATGATGAATTGGCGGTAGTTGAGGTTCCTGATGCAGGTCTTGATGTGACAGTGGTTGTTAATACCAAGACAAACTTAGCTGGGCTGATTCAATCGCGGCAACAGTTTGTGGCAGCAGGAGATTACTGGAAGTTTGATGATCAGGGCTTTGCCCCGACAGTTGGGTGGAAAGGTTTGCCGTATCTTGATGGGGATTGGCAGGTCGGCTTAGCGAAGTTTGGTTATGGAGACGACGATGAGACAACCACGGTTAGTTACGGCGGAGTAGACGATCAAAAACAGATCACAACTTATTTCCGGCGGAGATTTTATCTCAATGATCAGACTGATTATTCAGCACTGACTACAAGTCTCTTAGTTGATGATGGGGCAGTGATTTATCTGAATGGGACTGAAGTAAAGCGCATCAATATGGATCCCGGAAAAGTCACTTATTCTACCCCAGCAAAGGATACGATTGGAGGAGAGGACGAGAAAACGTTTTTCGATTGGGAGCTTAATCCTTTGGATCTAGTGGCCGGAGAAAATGTGATCGCAGTGGAAGTCCATCAAAGGTCGCAAACGAGTTCGGACCTTGCCTTTGATCTAACGTTGGATGGAACGCGGGCGAGTGGGTTACCTCTAGGGCGTGTGAAGTGGATGAGGAAATCTGGCCCGGGCACAGTGACTTTTGGAGATGATGAAAATCTGAGCTCTTCGGTGCTTTTTGACCAGGTGGGGACTCATGTCTTGAGCCTTGAAACAGAAAGTGGCGAGGTCGATGAAGTCACGGTTCTTGTGGAAGCGGCGCAGGGTTATGCTCAGTGGATTACAGATTATACTCTCATTGATGAGGCGGCGTTGGCAGATCCGGATTTAGATGGAGTGTGTAATCTCATGGAATATGCCACTGGAGGTAATCCTGAGAAAGGAGGAGATGCCGCTATTTCGACACTCGTTGAAGATTCGATCACACCGGGAGACCTTCTGTTCACCTACCGCCGTTTGCGCGGTATTAATCCAGGAGATGCCTCAGGAGATACCGGGAATGGTTATTCGATTTATGGGCTCAATTATACGGTGCAAGCATCCAATAATTTGATCCCTTGGACTTCGGCGAGCGCTTCTTTGGCGATGCAAGTGGAAGGAGCGCCGGTCGATAATGGAGATGGAACAGAATCGGTAATGGTTCGCCTCACACCACCTTCTAATTCAAATTCTGACTGGTTTGTCCGATTACGGATAGAACAGGAGTAAAATCGAGCATAAGATTTTAAGGGTAAATCTGGATTGGAGGGACTTTTTAGTTTTTTGATTCCTGCATTTTGGATTCGCTCATATTTGCGATCCAATTCAGTGAAATTAGGAAGGCATCGAGTTGCTTGAGCGTCTTTCTCATTACGGTGTCATTGCCACCCCTAGGATTGAAAAATCCATGTTTTGCGCCTTCGTAAGACATGAGCTCACAGCGGACCCCAGAATCTTTCAATTTTTGCGTGAATGTCACGGCAGTGGCGTAGGGGACGGTCGGGTCAGCGGTGCCATGAAAGACGATAGTGGGGGGGGCATCTTTACTGGCATGATGAGCCGGAGAAAGTTTTTTTGGATTGGTTCCCATTCTTACTTTTAGTTGTTTAAAACGCTCTTTTGGAAATGCTTGTTTGTCGTCGAGGGGGGCGAGGACACAAGCTGGATTGAAAAGGAAGAGAGCATTTGGTCTAGAACTGAGAATTTCCTTTTTTGGCGGGTCGATGCAGCCAAGACAGGCGGCAATATGCCCTCCTGCTGATCCCCCGCCAGCGGCGAGACGGTCAGGTGCGATGCCGAGTTTGGTAGCATTTTCGCGGACCCAGATTATAGCGTCTCGAGCATCAGCGACACATGCCTTAGCTGTGGTTCCATGGCGGGACTTCACTCGATAGTCGGCAGTCATAGCGATGAGGCCTTTTGAGGCAAGGTGCTTACACTGGGGTACGAATTGTTCTGGACTGCCGCTGTTCCACCCGCCGCCAAAAAAGAAGATGACGGCAGGGCGTTTGTCTTCTTCTCTCCAGCCTTTTGGCATGAAAGCATAGAGGTGAAGTTCCGTATCGCCGACAGTTTTATAGAGATACTTTTGGGCCGTGGGTATGTTAGGCGGATAATTACGCTGGGCGATTAGAGGAAAAGTGAGTGCAAAAACGGTTAAGAATATCTTCATGTGTATAGTCAATAGTGTGAGAGGAGGTGTGCCCCAAGAAAGAATTTACCGATAAAAAAATAGAAATTAATTAAGCTGGCGAAATACACCCTTCTCAAACAAGCGGTAGTTATTTTTAGAACGGGTCAAAGCTTATGTTAAACAAACTCGGGGGTAGCGCTAAATCCTCGTTTGAACTTGAAGAGCGATCTATTTTGAAGAACCGTCGCGACATGAGGCTGCTTAGAATACGGAAAGCGTTGGAGCATCACCATTATTTTAGATATTGGGCTTATGAAAAGAAAGTTTGCAGTGTAAAGCGGAATGACCAAGAAGTGGAGGAGTCACGGAGTGCAAAGAGACCTCTGGCCTAATTGAAATATGAAGGTCCTACTTTTGGTGAAAAATTTTGATCTTGGTGGGACTGAGGTGCACGTCCGGGAGTTGGCGAACGGGCTGGCAGAGGCCGGGCATCGAGTCTTTGTCATGTCGAGATCAGGCCGGCAGGTCGAGTGCCTGAATGGCGAAGTAACCTTCATCCAGCATCGCTTCACTAACTTTGGTTTATTGGGGGCTGTTGCTAAAGTGAGGAAGCTCATTCGGTCTGAGAAGATCGAGATCATCCATGGGCATCAGCGGCTACCAATTCTAATTTCAGCGATTGTGAAAATTCTCACTGGTATTTCTTCTGTAGCGACGATCCATGGTCGGATATCATTAGATTCTCGTCCTGCTTTCATGCGTCGTTGGATTGACAAGATGATTGTCGTCGCTCCGAATCGGTTAAGCACTCTGAGCGAGAGAGATGTAATTCGGGAAAAATGCCGCGTGATTTATAATGGACTGGCTCTAGAAGATCGAGGGGCCTCGAGAGACAAGATTCTGGGTTTTAATCTGCTTTATGCAAGTCGGGTTGATCGCCGTCATGGCCAAGCTCTGATCACCCTTTTGAAAGAGGTTTGGCCTTCGTTGCTGCGTCAATTCCCTAATGCGAAATTGCATATTGCTGGTGATGGGAACCGGCTAGTGGAGGTGAAGAAAGTTGCTAAACCCTTTACGGAAGCCTCAGAAGAGTCGGTGGTTTTTCATGGTTTTGTGCCATCACTTGGCCCTCTTTTTAAGGAGACTTCGCTGACATTGGGGGTGGGTAGAGTTGCGATCGAATCGCTGGCGCTGGGAATACCAGTGATTCCGGTCAATTCTGCGTATTGGGCTCCAGTGATTTCGCGGGAAAACTATAAAATTCTAAAAGCCGATAACTTTGTGGGCCGTCCTTTTTATAAGTTTGAGCCTGAGCCTCTCCTTGCGGAACTTCAACGTGTGTTAGGCGAGTTGGATGAGATTTACTGTGAAACTCAGAATTTGAGTGAGGAAGTCTATCAAGATTTTTCCTTAGCAAGGATGGTTGATCTCATTGAGGAGGTTTATCAAGAATTGGTGGATTAAGAGGACCAAATGGTTACGCGCCAATTCTAAGGGGCCTAGGTCGCGCTTAAATCAACGCCCTGGGACGCCAAATAATCCTCAAAATCAACGGGAGCACCGGTCTCGATAGATCGATGGGCCGCATTCGCAAGTAAATGACCCAAAATACATTCATTCCGAGGAATGTTTGTCAATCGGCCTTGTGACAGCGCTTCGGTAAAGTCCTCGATCTCAGCAGTATACGCTTCTTTGTATCGCTCTGGGAATGACTCATTGATCGCTGGAACCTCCATCCCCTGTGAAGTGTGCATTTGCACCGTATGATTCCTCTCATTTTCAGCGATCGCCATGCCTCCCTCACCAAAGATTTCTAGCCGCTGGTCATATCCATAAATAGCGTTCCGGCTTGTATCGATTGAGCAAATCAAACCTGTCTTATATTTAAGAATCACCATAACGGTATCGAGATCTGGGATCTTCCTGATGTCTTCATCGTAAGCGTGGCCATAGGCAAAAACCGAAATGGGAGGTTCGTCTCCTAAAAGAAAGATCAACATGTCGAAATCATGAATCAACATGTCGTGGAAAATATTACCTGAAA
>JAKMGP010000072.1 GCA_022424905.1 Akkermansiaceae bacterium
ACTGGGTCCAGTCTGCGGCAGAAAGAAAGGACATTCCTAGGATGAATACGGTAGGGATGCTTTTAGTCATTTCTAACAGTTCGTCTTGATTTTCTGATGCGCAAGTTCAGGAATGGGTGAAATTTCACGAGGTTTTGGACCGTTTTGAATCGCACGATGAAAAAACTCGCATACATAACGGCTTTTTCGGTCCTCGTTGCCGTTTCTAAAGCAGAAGAGGGATGGGTTTCGATTTTTGACGGGGAGACTCTCAAAGGCTGGACCAATTCAAAAGGTGGAGAGGTCAAGGAGGGAGGCTGGATCGCAAAAGATGGGGTCTTGTTTAGGAAAGCGGAGGGAGGAGATCTCTACACAGCGAAGGAATATGCCGATTTTGAATTTCGCTGGGAGTGGAAGATTTCTTCCAAGGGAAATAGTGGGGTGAAGTATCGTGTTACGAATTATGGTTCGACAAATTTGGGGCCGGAATATCAGGTGCTTGATGATGCTCATCCAGATGGTGCAAGGAGTAAGAAGCGGCAAGCGTCATCGCTCTACGACCTGTTGGCTCCGAATGACAAAAAGAAGTTGCATCCGGTGGGGGAGTGGAATTCTTCACGAGTAGTCGTCAAGGGGAAGCATCTTCAGCACTATCTCAATGGTGAGCTCGTCGTCGATATCGTGGTGGGTAGCGACCATTGGAAAAAAGCTCACGGGCAGTCAAAATTTAAGGGTAGGAAAAATTTCGCACACAATAAAAGTGGTCGGATCTTTTTGCAGGATCACAACGATAAGGTCTGGTATCGCAAGCTTGAGATAAAGACGCTCAAGTAGCAGTTGTCTCATTTTCTTAAAAGAGCGGTTCCTGAATCGAGAGGCGCCGTTCTTGCTATGAGCAAGGAGTCGCCTAATCGGAAACGACGACGCGAAAATAAGCTTCCCTTGGGCTGCCGATCTCATTGAGGTCAAAGTTTCCTGAGTTAGTGATAGCTATTGGGGCATTGGCTGCTGGGAAATCGAATCCAAGGTCGTTCCAGGTGATGAGGTTGGTGCTGAATTCGATCCGGTAAGTCTTGCCGGGCACGCTGGTCCAAGAGGTGTTGAGGGTCTTGCCATCAAAGATGTAGTCGGTGATGCGGAGATTTGAATTCGCATCATTGGCGGCAGTGCCTGCAAGAAATTCCGCGTAGTTGGATTGCCCGTCCTTATCGAGATCTGTATTCCGATCAGATGGATCGTTGGGATTTAGATCATTTGTAATTTCATATTTGGTGGGAATGCCGTCGTCATCGTCATCTAGAGAAAAAGGCGTGGTTGAAAAAAGAAGATCACGGACCACGAAACTCTCATTGCCCCCAACACCCTGACCGCTAATAACGATGAAGGCTTCTTCGGCTGCTGCTGGGATTTCCGCGGCCAACGGGAAGGTCGCGGAGAAGGTCGCCGCAGCATTGGCTCCGTTCCGATTGAATTCGTCACGAGCCCGGTTGGCGTCGTAGTCCTCCGCATTGCTTGCATAAACGGCATTAGTCTGGAGATCGGTGCCCGAGCTTCCGCTGTAACCGTTGATAAATCCGTCGGCTGGACCATTGGTGCCGCTGGTCGTTCCGGTGGTGGCGGAACCGCCATCTCCGGTGTCATAGGGAGCAACGAGATTGACGATGAAGATGGTGTCATCGACTCGATAATAGAGTTCGGCGCGGAAGCGATCACTGGTCTCAAAGTTCGAGGTCAGGCTGGCCTCGGAGGCTCGCATGACAGCTGAGAAGTAGACAGTGTCTTGGGTGCTGAGATCGATGGTTTCTGAGACAACATCCTGAATCGTAGAAGAATTGTTTATCAGGGTCAGGGTGCGGTTGGCAACATCGTTGACCCAGGCTGTTGAAGGCGTGATGGTAGGGCTGGTGGCAATGCCTTCAAGCTTTCCGGAAAGGTCGCTTTGTCCGATGAGATAGCGACCGGGAACCTTGATCGTCGCGGGCTGAGAAACGTTGCGGTAGCTGCGATCTACGATTTCGAAGACAAAGGTTCCCTGAATGAGAGGAGCTTGAAGGGTCAAGGTGGTGATTCCAAAATCTCCGGAGTTTGGAGAAATGGCATTGGAATTGATTTTCCAGCCTGGCCCCCCGTTCGCTCCGAGAATTTCGATGTCGAAAGTGAACGTGTCATCATCAAAGCCTGGCCCATTCTCAACGCGGGAGAAGTTCTGTGGTGTCGAGATAGTGAGAGTGGGATCTGGTAGAGTCAGTGGCATGCTCACATTCTTGGTCGCGTCAAGATGATCAGTCACGGTGACCGTGATGGGAGTTCGAAAAGGGCGGAATGGTCCAAAGGTCACAGGGTTGGGATCGGTGTAGAGTCCGGAAGTGGGGGTCTCGTTGCTAGTCCACCCGGTGCTGGCTCCGAGGTTAGCGGGGGTGATGACAAAATCTGAGGTGAAGATGTCATCGCTGGGATCGTCGGTGCCATTGTTGCTGTAAACGGGTGGAAGGATGTAGGCTTCCAAGGAGGGAGCGGCTGCGGAAAATCCTAACCCGCTCACGATGAAACTTTCGTTTTTCGAGTTGTTGATCGCTTGGATTACAAAACGAGCAGAGTTTGCGGATGCCGGAATGACGGTATCGAGCGTGCGAACGAAAGAACCTTTTCCGGGGGCCAGTTCCGCGTCCGTTAAAAGGCCGTCGCGGGTGACGATGTCGTGGCGATTGATCAAGCTGACGGGGTTATCAGTATCGCCATTGAGAATGAGGAATGCGTTGAATTGGTCTGCGACTTCAGTGCCGGTTGAGTTGTCGATTACGGTGAGACTTCCGGTGAAGCGGATATCGGGTTGATCGGTGAGATCAATCTCCGACGATGTGATGGTGTAAAGAGAAGCGTTTCCTTCTGGGTTACTGAGGGTGATGGTTCGAGCCAATTCGTCGAAGGTCCAGCCTGAAGCGTCAAGGTTCCCGATGCTGACAAGGGGAGAGTTAGTGATACTATCGAGGCCAATAATGCGTTGGGGCAAAATTTCAACTGTTGTGGTACAGCTTAAATTGGCGGAGTCAGCGATTTCGATCATGAGGCTTCCCGAGGTAAACTCAGAGATAGGAATATTTTGAAGAGTGACTGGGGTGTTGTAGGCACCGGTAGTTCCTATCAAGGAGCTTCCAGCTGGGCCGGAGATTAGCCAATTTGTAGCGGAACCCCCCTCAGGGACGATGGTGAGATCCACCGAAATAGTGTCATCGCCGGGTTCACCTGGAGTGTTATTGTGATTGCGGGTGGATGTTGCGGCGGAACCGGTGATCAGGCAGTCTGTGACCTCGGATACGAATTGAACTGCGAGAGCGAGATCCGAACTGGTGGGGCTATGATTGTGAGCGGAGACTGCAAGGGTATGCTCTCCCGGAGCGAGTCGGCTGATACTGGTTATTAAGGTGGCATTGGCCCCCACGGCCGGATTCACCTGTGAATTTCCACCGGTGCGTGAGCCCACGGGAAGCGAGAGGTCGGCGGTGCGAATGACCGTTTCGGTATTGCCGGTTCCTGAGGCTCGGGTGGCAAAATTATCGACCGCACCTTGGGCCATGTTGACTTCCAAGATTAGCTGGCCATCGAGGTAGATAAAACCTCCGTCATCAAGTAGGTAGCGAATGGATGGGGTGACGTAGAAATTGCCATTGTCAGGGACGGTGAAAGTTGTGCGGGAATAGGCTGTTAAGCGGTTTCCGTTTACGGGAGTGGAGAGAATTGTAGTTATGGCTTCAAACTCTGAATTCGCGTTGTCTTCGGTGTATTTGATGGAGCCGTAACCGAGAGGTCCGCGGCCGGAGCCTGATTCAAAATTGAGGCCGCTTGCAGTAAATGAAGGGCCGGAGTAGGTCGCATTGAAATCTGATTCGGAGGCAAACCAGGGAGTTGACCCCGCGGGATGCGGGCTTGTTAATCCCGAGCCGGCGGGAAGCGTTCCAGCAGTTGGGTGAAAGTAGTGCCAGCTTTGATCCCAGTTCACTAGTGTGATCTGACCCTTAATGAATCCAGGCAGCGAGGCCAGGATCAATAGGAAAGGGATTTGGCAGAAGGAATGTTTCATCGGTTCAATCAGCCTAACAGTTTTCAGAGAGATCCGCGAGGATTCAGTGCCGATCAGGTTAATTTAGCCGTGTGATCTATAATAAATCGTCGATTTACTGATTCAAATACTTTGCGTCAGCTTGCCGAGGTCATTTTCTCGGTTCGGCGGTGGACTGAAAGAATTGGCTGTGTCGGCACGAATAAAGCCAACTCATGAAGCGTCTTCTACCACTTCTCTTCGCTGTCGCAGCTCTGGGTTCTCTTTTTCTCGCCAATGGGCAGGAGAAGAAGGCCTCTTCACCGGAACCCATCCGGCCGCTCAAGGCTCTCTTGATTGCTGGTGGGTGCTGCCATGATTATGTGAAGCAGCATGAGGTTCTCTATAAAGGAATCCAAGAGCGTGCTAACGTTCGTGTGGATGTGATGTGGACGCGCGACCGGAGTACAAATCCGCCACTGCCACTTTACGATGATCCTGATTGGGCAAAAGGTTATGACATCATCATTCATGATGAATGCGCCGCCAGTAATAAGGACCTCAAGGTAATGGAGAACATCCTCGAAGTGCACAAAACTATTCCGGCGGTGCATCTCCACTGTGCGATGCATTCCTTCCGCAATGGCACAGACAAGTGGGCTAAGCACCTTGGTCTGCACTCCACCGGACACGGTCCGCAGAAGCCTCTCGAAATTGCTTATACGAATCCCGATCACCCTATCACTAAGACGCTGGAGAATTGGGTCACTAAAAATGAGGAGCTTTATAACAACCGCGAGATTTTTGATGCTGAGCCGCTTGCTTTCGCGACTCAGAAAGTAGGTGACCGTGAAAATTCAGCGGTTGTGGCATGGACCAATACCAAACAGGGCGCGCCAACTTTCTCAACTACCGTTGGGCATAATACTTACACGGTTGAAGATCCTCGTTACCTTGATTTGGTCACCCGCGGATTACTCTGGGCTGCCGGGAAGTTGAACGATGATTATCTTAAACCTTATACGGGATCCAACCTCATCACCGAGATGGGAGCAAAGGAAGAGAAAGTGGAATCGCTTTTTGGTAAGCCTTCCAAAGATGCGGTGAAGGTGAAATTGACCGCTTCGTCGGTTCAGGTTAGCGATAGTCACTATCCTTGGAGGGCTATTGATGGCAATGTCGCAACTCGCTGGACCGCCAATGGGGCTGCTCATCCGGCTTGGCTAAAGCTCGAATTTGAAAAGCCCGCCACGGTGACCTCAGCCGAGATCCTCTGGGAGCAACGGACTGAATGGTATCACTATAAAATCGAAACCTCGCGCGATGGAAAAAATTGGGAGATCGCTTATGATGGCTCAAATAACCAGCGGAAATCGGATACTAAGGACAGCTTCAATGCTCAAAATATCAAATTCCTCCGTGTGACGACTCTCGGTCAGGAGACTGGTAAGTGGCCCGCGCTCTGGGAAATTCGCCTGAAAGGACCGAAGGGGAAACTTAAGCTCTTCCCCATTCTGGATAAAAAGGAGATCAATCAGACCAAAGGCGCGTCCGGCAAAGGCTTTGAGAAATCCGGCAACATTAAACCCCAAATTGCGAAGCTAAGTCCTGAAGAGGAAGCGGCGATCTTGAAGGATTGTGAGGTTCCCGAAGGATTCGAAAAGACCCTTTTCGCCTCTTGGCATTCGGCGAACTATCCCGTTTATGTGGCGGCCTCGCCTGGAGGTGATCTTTATGTTTCGTCCGATGGGAATGGCTCGCTGGGGCGTCAGCCAAACCGTGGGCGGGTTTTGCGACTTCGGGACACTGACGAGGATGGCCGTGCTGACGAAGTGACGGAGTTTATTCGCGATATTGATTCGCCGCGCGGATTAATTTGGGATCACGATCGACTTTACCTTCTGCACCCGCCGCATATCTCGGTCTTCTTTGATCGTGATCATGATGGAGTGGCTGAGGAATCGAAGCGGCTCATTTCCGACATCGCTTTCGGGTTCAAAGACCGCCCTGCCGATCATACCACGAATGATATTACGATGGGTATCGACGGGTGGATCTATATTGCGGGCGGTGACTTTGGCTTCATGAAGGCGACCGGCACTGATGGGCGGACCTTGCAACATCGTGGCGGCGGTGTCATTCGATTCCGGCCCGACGGTTCCAATCTTGAGTTATTCTCCACAGGGACTCGCAACATTTTAGCCACGCCAATTTCACCCACTCTCGACATGTTTGCCCGCGATAACACCAACGATGGTGGTGGTTGGGATGTGCGCTTTCATCACTTTACCCCGCTTTCCGATCACGGTTACCCACGACTCTATAAGAACTTTGAAAAGGAGCATATTCATCCGCTCGCCGACTACGGTGGTGGTTCTGGGTGTGGGGGTGTCTATATTCACGAGCCGGGTTTTCCTGATGAATGGAACAAAGCTCCTTTTACTTGCGATTGGGGTCGAGCGGGGCTCTTTCGTCACTCTGTTGAACCTCTAGGCGCGACCTTTAAAGAAGCCGCGGCCCCGCAAAAATTTATTAAAGTGAGCCGTCCCACCGATGCTGATGTCGATGGGATGTCTGCGGTCTATCAAGCAGCGTGGAAAGGCCCCGCGACCTTCAATTGGGCTGGCCCAGATCAAGGGTACATCGTCCGCGTGACTCCTAAGGGTTACACCCCGAAGCCGCTTCCTGATTTTGAGAAGATGAGCGATGAGACCTTGGTGAAGGCTCTCGATTCGCCGTCGCATATTCGGACTTTGGCGGCGCAGCGGACCCTTTTGGGGCGTGCGGACAGCATCGAACTGACTGAGTCTTTGGGAAAACTAAGTTGTAATACCGATAAAGCACTTTCCACTCGGATTGCGGCTATCTTTACAATGTCGTTGAGATCACCTGAGTCGGGAGCGCTGATGGCATTGGTTGCTGGACGAACTCTTCCAGAAATTGAGCCGTTTTTAATTAGGGCTTATGGAGAGGTGACTCATCCGATTAGCGTTGATGGTGCCTTGGACGTTTTTACGAAAATTCCTGAAGGAAGTAATCCACGAGAAATCGTTGAGGCAATCTTTGCGCTTTCTAAGCTCAATGAGAAACAGGTATCCCCTAAAGCGGCTGTTTTTATCTCAAAGTATCTGTCCTCTACGGATCCCGCCATCCGCCATACGGCCTATCGTGCTTTGGCGAAAATGTCGGCGCACGAAGCGGCCTTTTCCAAGGTCAACTCCGATGACACCGAAACTCGCAAAGCGGCTGCATGGGCACTGATGCGGATGCACAAGAAGGAGGTTGTGGATGGTTTGCTAGTGCGTTTGAAGTCTGAGAATATTCCTGAAAAGCGCCGCCCGCTTCTTTCTACCCTCGCTCGGCTTTATCACAAAGAAGCGGAGTGGAAGGGCGATTCATGGGGCACTCGTCCCGATACACGCGGGCCTTATTACGAGCTAGCGACTTGGGAAGAGTCGGGCCGGATCTTAGAAAATCTCAAAGTAATCCTGAAAGATGCTTCCGCCGAGGAAGCGGCCTTTATTATCACCAAACTAAACAAGAATCGTATTCCAGCGAATGACGCTTTGGACCGCATTATCGATCTTGCGCTTAAGGACGATAAGTTAATCCCGGTAGCGATTAATCAAATCGCTGCCAGTGGAGCAGTATCGGCTAAGGCTATTCCTTTGGTTGTGAAGGGTGCCAGTGATCCTAAAACCCCAGCCGATGCTCTTGCTGGTGCGGTAAAGATTCTCGTGAACTCCGATGATAAATCATCTCTTCCCGCGGTTCTCAAAGCTTTGGCACAATTGGACAAAACTAAGGGTGCGGGTAAGCAGCAAACGGCTGCCAAAGGCCATTTTTTCAAAGCTGCTAAGTTGGAGAACCACCACCTCGCACTTGAGAAGATGGCGGCGGAGATGCTCGGCAGTCCTGCAGGGAAATATGCGGCTATGGCGGTAGTGACTTTGGCTTCCCGCAAGGGCGGATCTCCCGAGTCACGTGAAATGTCGCTCAAGGCGATCGATAAAGGATGGTCTGACCCTAAGCAGAAGATTGCCTTCATCAATGCGGCACGCGATTTACGGAATCCTGTGATCAATGATCGGATCCGTATTGCTTTCAGTGATCCTGATCAAGCGGTGGCGAAAGCCGCAAAAGATGCCGCAGGTCGACTTAAAATTCAGGCTCCTGGAGCGGATAAAACTCCAAAGAT
The DNA here is from genome assembly GCA_022424905.1 of Akkermansiaceae bacterium. Taxonomy (GTDB): domain Bacteria; phylum Verrucomicrobiota; class Verrucomicrobiia; order Verrucomicrobiales; family Akkermansiaceae; genus SW10. Next base: position 8,214 of record JAKMGP010000072.1, read on the forward strand.
TGCTACCCTAAAACCAGAGGAAGCCTTGAAAAAGGTGACGGCTCACAAAGGGGAAGCGGCCCTAGGCCAGGCCATTTTCGCCCGAGCAACCTGCAATGCTTGTCACACCGTATCGCAGGGTGAGAAGCAAAAAGGACCTTATCTGGGTAATATCGCCGAGACTTATCGGCGCAATGAACTCGTCGAAGCAATCCT
>JAKMGP010000091.1 GCA_022424905.1 Akkermansiaceae bacterium
CGTCAGGGTGGGAACGAAAATTACGATCAAGAGCACGATGTCGATGCTGAAAAGATGAACCGCCTCTACCAGGTGGAGACTCAATTCAGCCTGACTGGAGGGATGGCAGACCATCGCCTCCGTGTTGCTCCAAGCCGTGTTGAAGCCGTGGCTGGTGCAATTGCTTCCGCGCTTGGAGTCGGAAGCTACAACCCTGGCGACAAGATTAAAGAGGCTCTTTTCCCCGGCGCAGAAAACGCAGTTGCTGAATTTGATAGTTGGATCAAGGAATGTGCGGCGGATCTGAAAGGTGCTGGTGCTAGTGCTCTGGTTCTTGCCGGATCGCGCCAAAGCAAGTCCGTGAAGCAAATCGCTGCTGCTTTGAATGCTAAGCTAGGTTCAACCGCAGTTCGTGCGGTTCAAACTGAGCTAGCGCAGTATGGATCACTTGCTGACCTGACGGGTGCGCTCAACAGCGGCGCAATCGAAAATGTCATTTTCCTGACTCCTTCCAATCCTGTGTTCGATGCGGACGGCTTTGCTGAAGTTCTTGGCAAAGCGAAGGCTTCGGTCCATTGGGGCCTCCGCACTGATGCCACAGCGTGGGCTTGTGATTGGCATGTCCCTGCTGCTCATTACCTTGAGAGCTGGGGAGATGCCAGGACCCAGACCGGTGTCATTTCTCTTATTCAGCCAATGATTCTGCCACTTCATGGCGGGCTCTCCGAGCTGGACCTCCTGCACCTTCTTGGGGGTGGAGATCTCCCGCAGGGCGAGTTCTTCCCTGCGATGGGCGAGGTCAAAACGACTTTAGCCGAGTTGACCGGAAAGGCAGATGACGATTCTTGGCGGAACGCTCTCACAAACGGCTTCGTTGAAGGCACCTCATACAAAGCTGGCGAACTCAATACGGTTCTTCCCGAGATCAAGCTCGCACCGGAACCCTCTCCAAATGCTTTGGAAGTTGTTTTCGCCACCGATGCTTCAATTCTTGACGGTCGCTTCATTGATAACGCTTGGCTTCAGGAGTCTCCAGATCCCGTCACCAAGTTGACTTGGGATAATGCTGCGCAGATATCCCCCGTGACTGCCAAAGAGCTTGGTGTTTACGAGCGAGTCATTGCTCTCGAGCCAAAAACTCCATTGATGCGCATCGGCACGGAAGTAAAGGTTTCAAAGCGCTACGAGACTGGAGAGGGCGAGGGGAATCATTCGCCCATGATTGATCTTACCGTTAACGGCCGCGAAATTCGAGTGCCGGTTCTCATTGCCTATGGCCATGCCGATAACGCGATTACTCTCCCAGTTGGCTACGGTCAGGCTGCGGATGATGGTAGAGGTGGCGCAGTTGTATCTGATGATTCTAAGCCAGTCGTTGGATACGTGGGTATCAATACTGGTTTTAATGCCTATGAACTTAGGATTACTCAAACTCCCTATTATGCTACCGGCGGTGTCGTAAAGACGACGGAGGAGAAGTATCCGGTTGCTCTTACTCAGGAGCACAACTCGATGTATGGTCGTGCACTTGCACGTGAGGTTTCGACTAACAAGCTAGAGGGCAAGGGAGATTTCGCGAGTCAGATGAAGAGGGTGAAGAAGCAGGGAATGGATTCCCATGCTCCAGACAATATTTCTCTTTATAAGCCGGAGGGCAGCGAGACTTGGTCGAAGACCGAGCTTGCTAAGAAGACCCACCTTGCTGATGAAATTCACCAATGGGGGATGGCGATCGATCTCAATACATGCACTGGTTGTAATGCCTGTCTTGTTGCTTGTCAGGCGGAGAACAACATCCCAATCGTGGGTAAAACTCAGGTTGCTATGGGGCGCGAGATGCACTGGATTCGCATGGATCGCTATTTTGCTTCACAAGAGCATCCGGTTGAGCATGGTCATGTCAATCATTCCAAGGAAAATCCGGAATGGGTGACCCAGAATCCCGAGTCAATTCCACAGCCTGTTGCTTGCGTTCAGTGCGAGATGGCTCCTTGTGAAACTGTTTGCCCGGTCAATGCCACCGTTCATACCGAAGAGGGTTTGAATTCGATGGCTTACAATCGGTGCATTGGAACCCGCTACTGCGCCAACAACTGCCCCTACAAGGCTCGTCGCTTTAATTTCTTTGACTACAACAAGCGCAATCCACTCATTAAGGGGAACCTCTACAAGGGGCCATTTGGAGAGAAACAGGTTGGTCAGACTCCTTCAAAGCAGCGCAACCCGAACGTCACGGTTCGCATGCGTGGCGTCATGGAGAAATGCACCTACTGTGTGCAGCGCCTAGAGTCGGCCAAGATTAAGCAGAAACAGCAACAGAAGGTTAACAAATACGCGGTTGGTAAGAAATCACATGAGGTTGCGGTTGACCGGATTAAGGATCTTCGGGTCAAGTCAAACACCGTCAAAACAGCTTGTCAGGATGCTTGCCCAACCGACGCCGTTTCCTTCGGAAACCTCCTCGATAACACCTCAAAGGTGGTTCGGGCCAAGGGTAACGTCCTTGATTCAGTAAAAATTATCCAAGGGGCCGACTACAAGGAGATCCAAGGCAGTGACCGCAACTACGATCTACTACAATACGTCAATACCCGTCCGCGCACGAGCTACCTCGCCCGTGTTAAGAATCCGAACGAGAAAATGCCCGATGCGAAATTCCTCGGTCAGGCAACAATCAACATTCACTAATCCAAGAATCCTTTCCAGCGACTGAAACCCATGTCCGAAGCGACCACACAGTCTGAGAACAACACGAACGGGATTAAAATTCCCGTCCTCGAGCGTGAGGAGTTGATTCTTAACAAACGTTCCTACAATTGGATTACCGAGCGGATTTGCGGTGTTGTCGAGAATCGGCAACCGTTTCTCTGGTGGATCCTTTTTATCCCCTCAGCCATCATTGCTCTCGTCGGAGTTGTCGGTGGTCTTACTTACTTGGTTTCCACGGGTGTGGGAGTTTGGGGCAACACGAACCGTGTCATGTGGGGATGGCCTATTGTGAATTTCGTTTTCTGGATTGGTATCGGGCATGCGGGAACCTTGATTTCTGCGATCCTTTTCCTGACACGTCAAAACTGGCGGACCTCGATCAACCGGGCCGCCGAGGCCATGACGATTTTTGCGGTGATGTGTGCGGGCATTTTTCCAGCCTTCCACGTGGGGCGTGTTTGGATGGCATGGTTTCTTGCGCCAATTCCTAACTCGAACGCGATTTGGCAAAACTTCAAGTCACCACTCCTTTGGGATGTTTTCGCGGTCTCGACCTACTTTACAATTTCCCTGATCTTCTGGTTTCTTGGAATGGTTCCAGACCTTGCGACGATTCGCGATCGTTGCAAGCCAGGCATCCGAAAGTTCATGTATGGGATCTTCTCATTGGGATGGCGTGGCGGCAACCGCCAATGGAGTCACTATGAGATGGCCTATTTACTTCTCGCGGCGCTCTCGACCCCTCTCGTTCTCTCGGTGCACTCGGTTGTTTCGTTTGACTTTGCAACTTCGGTTGTTCCCGGATGGCACACTACGATATTCCCACCTTACTTTGTGGCAGGTGCGATCTTTGGTGGATTTGCGATGGTGCTAACGATCATGATTCCTGCGCGGGCCCTCTACGGCCTGCATGATATGATCACGATGAAGCACATCGATAACATGTCAAAAATCATTCTCTTGACTGGAACGATCGTTGGTTATGCCTATTTAATGGAGCTCTTCATCGCTTTCTATTCGGGCGCTAAGTATGAGGGAGCGGCCTTCCTTTTTCGAATCGATGGGCCGTATTGGTGGGCCTATTATTGTATGATGGGGCTAAACGTTCTCTCGCCGCAGATCTTCTGGTTTAAGAAGTGCCGCGAAAATCTCTGGGTCGTTATGGCTGTTGCGATGTGCGTCAACATTGGAATGTGGTTTGAGCGTTTCGTGATCATTGTGACGACCTTGGCACGGATGTGGCTTCCAGGGGACTGGAAAACCTACAGTCCGAGCGGGGTTGATGTGATGACCTTTGTGGGGACTATCGGAATGTTCCTCGCCCTTTTCCTACTGTTCCTCCGTTTCCTTCCTTGTATCAACATCGCCGAGGTCAAATGGACTCTCAAAGAGAGTGATGTTCACGACGAGGATAAAAAAGCTCATCCTGATGATGGCATCGAAGTCATCGAAGCCTACCAATACGAATTACACGAGAATCCCGAAGGAGCCGCTAAGGAGGCTGGGATTGAAATTGAAACCTCAACTGCCGAGAGCTAAATGAGCACGAAAGTCCGCAGAGTTTACGGCTACCTCGCCGAGTTCAAAAATGCTTCGCAGCTTTATAAAGCTGCTGAAAAAGTCCGGGATGCCGGATTCAAAAAGTGGGATTGTTACACACCGTATCCGGTCCATGGATTGGATGACGCAATGGGCGTGAAGCGCTCTGTTCTTCCCTACTTTGTGTTCTTTGGAGGTCTGACCGGTTTCCTCACCGCGATCGCTTTGGCTTACACGACTCAAGTTGGTCTTTACCCAACCGTAGTCCAGGGTAAGCCAGCCAATATCTTCACTACGGCTGCCTTCTTTCCCGTGATGTTCGAGCTCACAATTCTCTTTTCGGGTTTTACGGTTCTCTTTGGGCTGCTCGCTCTGATCGGGCTACCACGTTGGAACCACCCGATCTTTGCAAGCAAGCAATTTAAACGCGTGACCGATGATAAATTCTTTATCGCGATCGAAGCCCGTGACGCGAAGTTCTCCGCCGAGAGTACGAAATCGCTCCTCACTGAAATTGGCGGGGATAACATCGAGCTCGTGGAAGACGATTCCGAGTAAACCATGAAATACTTTTTTCTCTCTCTCATCGCCTTGTCGATCCTTGTGGTCGGGGTGTTTGGCTTCCGTGGCGACAAGTTCTCACAAGCACCTATTCAGGTTTTTCCTGACATGGATGATCAGGACAAGGTGAAGGCTCAGACTGCTGATTCCTTTTTTGCGAATGGCATGGGGTCGCGGAAACCAGTTACCGGAACTATCCCTCGCAATGCTGAAGTAGGAGTGATGCCTGTTGAGTTCGGGGCCGGACGTGCTGGATACTACTTCGATGGAAAGAAAGAGGCTACCTTCGGTAATGGTCTGCCTGATGATCTTGGCATCGAAAGCGAGGCCGATATGGTAGGTCTCTTGGGACGGGGAGAGGATATGTTTAATGTCCACTGCGCCATCTGTCACGGTAAGTCGGGTAACGGAAAGGGCGTTGTCTCCCACCACCTAGGAAAGGTTGGTGTCGGAGTTCCTAGCCTCCATAACTATCCTCAGGAAACCTCACCTGACGGCTATATTTACGAGGTCATCTCAAACGGCAAGGGCCTTATGGGAGGCTATAAACACAACTTACCCGTTCGCGACCGATGGGCCATCGTTTCCTATCTTCGCGCGCTCCAGGCTTCTGCTAAATAACATTTTCATCTGACTCAATACGCCATGGCACATCAAGTGACATCAAAAGACATTCCAATCAATGGGGAGCACCTCGAGAAGGGTAAAATTGCGACCCTTCAGATGATTTGCGGCGGCATCGGAGGAATCGGTCTGCTCGCAAGTATCATTTATCTGATCAACGGAAGTGGTGAGGTTCACGGGAGCTATGCATTCTCCTGGCTTTTCGCAGTTTTCTTCGTCACGACAATCGCCCTTGGTGGTTGTTTTTGGACTTTCCTTCATAACCTCTCGAATTCGGGGTGGGGGACATCGGTCCGTCGATTGATGGAGAATCTTGGATTTGTTTTTCCGTTTATGGTGGTCTTGTTCATCCCATTTCTTTTCCCTAATGTTCAGCAGTATCTCTACGAATGGATGACAGCTTATCGTGACGTTGTTGGGGACAGTGCGAATGCCAAGGAGGCCCTCTTGCACGACTCCGACCCTCACAATCATCTGCTTGCCGCCAAGACCTTCTATCTAAATCCAGGTTTCTGGTATGCACGGGTCGCTTTCTACTTTATTGGCCTGGGCTTCTTCATCTTTCTTGTTCGGAAGTTTTCCATAGCACAGGACACTGAGGATAAGCCTGGAACTAAGAATCTCTTCGCAGCCCGCAAGCATTCTTCTTGGAGTATGATTATCTTCGGAGTGACGTTGACTTTTCTCGCGCTCGATTTTGTAATGGCTCTGGATTATTCTTGGTTCTCCACAATGTTTGGGGTCTATGTCTTTGCTGGATCGGCCCTAAATTCAATGGCTGTCCTTATTCTTACCGGAATTTTTCTGCAGAAAATGGGCTACCTCAAAAACGTAGTTACGCAGGAGCACTACCACATCATGGGCAAACTCTGCTTCGCCTTTACCGTTTTCTGGGCCTATGTCTCCTTCTCTCAATTTTTCTTGATTTGGTATGCCAATATCACAGAGGAGACCCGCTATTTCCTCCTGCGGAATACAGAAAATTGGAACCTGCTGAGCTTGGCTCTTGTGTTTATGCACTTCGGACTCCCTTTCTTGGCGCTTCTCCGTTCAGATGTAAAAAAGAGCTCGAAGTTCATGACGATCTTCTGTTTTTACATCCTCTTTATGCATGTCTTGGATGTTTATCATATGGTCATTCCTGAGCGTGGTCCTTCAGTAGGCCTTGTGATCGATCATCATCCTCAACTCTGGATCTCTGGTTCATGGCTGGGTGACATCCTTGCTCTAGTTATCGTCGTTAGTGCCTTCCTGTTTATCTATCTTCGGAATCTGACGTCTGCAGCTCTCTACCCTCACCGCGACCCTCGTATTCTCGAGTCCGCTAATCTTCATAACTAACGGTCATGGATCATACCCGAGATAACCCTCTCAAACGCTTCAGTGCCTTCTGGATCGCCATCTTGTTAGCGACTTCTTTCGGTGTTGCTCTCATTATCACCCAGCCTTTTGCACCGGACAAGACTGACAAAGCCTATGAGATGGTGGGTGAAGGCCGGCTCGAAATCAAAGATGAGATTGATCGTGCTCAGGATGATGCCCTCAATGAAGCGGCTCTTGCTGAGGCCCTTCAGGCACAGGCGAAGTCCTTTGACAAGAATACGGAAAGCAAGGGTAGCATGCCAGTTCCGGGTGCCGCACCTACGACCGCCGAAAAACCCGCTGAATAATACTTTTCTAAGGCTCTAACCTTCACACTTTCATGGCTGAGAACAATTCTACCGCAGATTCCAAGGACGTCGTCTTACGCTCGTCGATTGATCGCTCTCTTCGTCATCCCGTGATGTTTTTCTTCGCGAGTGGCTCTCTTTGGCTCGTGCTCTCCATTGTCCTCGGGCTGGTGGCTTCCGCCAAGAAGCACAATCCCGAGTTCTTGACCTGCTTTTCTTGGTTGGATGCTGGAAAAGTGGACGCGGCTCACATGAGCGCAATGATTTATGGATGGGGTTTGCAAGCTGCTTTTGGAATCATCATCTGGCTCATGGCTCGGCTATCCCGTAAAGAGTGCACGGCCTCAGGCATTATTCTTTGGGCTGCTCATGTCTGGAATGCCGTAGTTTTATATGGAGTCATTCGGATTATGATGGGTGAAGGTTCGGGTGTCACCTATATGGAATTTCCAAGTGAAGTTTGGCCTCTGCTATTAGTTTGCTATACCACGATTACAATTTGGTCCTTGGTTCAGTTTCAGGTTCGCGACGCTGGTCATGTCTATGTGAGTCAGTGGTACCTCCTTGCTGGACTACTCTGGTTTCCCTGGATTGCAGTGACCGCGTGGGTTTTTGTTTTTCTTATGGATGGGCATCCCCTGATGGTTGCTGGGGCAGCGGCTTGGTTTAAGGGGACTCTGTTCTCTCTTTTCTTCCTCCCGGTTGCTCTTGGTAGCGCTTACTACTTGGCTCCGAAGGTAACGGGCCGTCCAGTCTACAGTTACAATATTGCTCTCTTTGGCTTCTGGTCCCTCGCAGTCTTCGGGCCATGGGCGGGGATGGAGAAGCTCTTCGGCGCTCCGGTTCCTCAATTCCTTCCATACGCTGGGGCGGCGTCGATGATCTTAATCCTGATTCCAGCTATCGCAGTTGGTTACAATATAATCAAAACAGTAATGGGGAATAGCGAGGTTGTTGCGGAAAGTCCATCCCTTCGGTTTACGGCAGCTGGCATTGTTCTTTTCCTTGTTTTTGGTGGGCTTTCTGTCCTTCTCCACACCGTTCCAGCCCTGAAGTTGACGCAGTTCACCTACGCTGGATATGGATTTGACGTTCTCGGGCTTTACGGGGTGTTCTCACTTTGTGCTTTTGGAGCGATTTATTTCATTGTTCCTCGAATCACTCGTCGCGAATGGCTTTCTCGCCGTTTCATTAAGTGGCACTTTTTCTTTTCTATTTACGGGATCTCTTCTGTTGTTATTTGTGCGATTGCTGGTGGTCTGTCTCAGGGTCAAGGAATCGAGGATCTCAGCCAACCTTTCGGAACAATGGCCGAACGTGCAAGTCAGATCGGTTGGGGAGTCACGCTTGCATGGGCATTTATCCTTCTTGCCAATCTCTTTTTCTGCCTGCACTTGCTCCTGATGTGGGCCCGACTTGGTCGCCGCTCCTCCCATCCAACACTCCTCGATGCGCATCACCCAACTAGCCCGCATGGACCAGAGGGTGAGGTTGATAATTATAATTCCGCTTCTGCCTAAATACCAAGTTTCCCATCAACCATGACTTTTAAAGCATTCATTATCGGTCTCCTAGCAACCTTCGGTATTCCATGGCTGCTCTTGGTGGTCGTGCCATATTCAACGATGCGGAGTCTTGACCCTGTCAAATATGGTAAGAATTCTGAGCTTACGGGGGCTTTCGTACCCAAGCGCGATGGGCGTATTAACGAGGGCTCTCGGATTTTTGGTCAGGAGGGTTGTGCTCTTTGTCACACTCAAGTCATCCGCCCAACCTATGCTGGAAATGATGTCCACCGAGGTGAGTGGGCTGGGCTTCGGAAGAGCAGTAGTGTAGATGAGGACACTCGCCGTGAGACGATCGCTCAAGATTTTCAGCAGGAGGATGTTGCTCATATCGGTCAAACAAGAGTTGGGCCCGATCTTTCAAATTTTGGACGTCGCCTCGAACACTATCTTAAGGTCAATAAGAGCAGTCGGACGCCAGAACAATGGACTTTGATGCACCTCTACAATCCGAAAGGTGTCCCTCGCTATGAAGTTTCCGAAACAGGTGCTCAGATCATCACCGCTTGGAAATCAGCTTGTCCGCCAAAGTCAGGATTGTTTGATAAGGTCCAGGTTAATGGCGCTGGATATGGGAACTTGCCAGTCGATATCGAGTCGGGGATGGGAATCAAGCCCACCGATCGTGCCCGGGCTCTCGCCAGTTATTTGCTTTCTCTCAAAAAGGACACTCTTGGGAACCCGCTTCCTGATGCTCTAAACTTTAATCCAAAGGCCCCTAAATCCGAAGAATAGTCATGTCTGATTCATCATCATCAAGTGACCTTCGTCCAGATTTGGACGAATCGATCAACGTTCAGGATGCTCACAGCGCTCTTAAGGGCGGTCCGGCTGCCGGCCGGGAAAAGACAGTACGTGAAAATGGCATGGAGGCTGTTTCTCTATGGCTTGTCTTAATTTCTGCGATTGTGGTTTTAGCTGCTGGAGCAGTGATGGGCCAGGGCGGTTCGTTTTTTGGATATAGCGAGTTGGTTAAGGAGGGTTATATGAGGACTCCATCTCCGGTACCGCAGGACGCTCCTAAGGTGCCAATTGCAGCTTTGGCTTTGTTTCAGAAGGAAGGCAAAAAGGTTTATGGCACCTGTGTGGCATGTCACCAGGATAGCGGGCTTGGCCAGACCGGCCAGTTTCCGCCTCTCGCTGGCTCGGAGTGGGTTCTTGGAAATACCGAGGCTCTTTCTATGATCATTCATAATGGGGTTGCCGGTAACATCGAGGTTGCGGGAACGCAGTATAACGGAAATATGAGTGCCTTCGGTGCTAATCTGAACGCGAAGGAGCTCGCTGCTTTAATGACTTATATCCGTACTTCTTGGGGGAACGATGCGAGTCTCGTCTCTCCATCTATGGCTGCCAACGCTCTAGAGATTTCAAAAAAGCGCGGGGGTGCTCAAACAAGCGCTGAGGAACTTAAAAAATCACATGACAAGATGCTTCCCGGTGACATCTTGGCACCGGATACCATGTTGGACCCCGAAACTTGGGAGCCAATTTTAATCGAGAAATAATCTTAATACCGACCATCGAAATCACTATGAGTGCGGACGCCCACGAACATCACGACGATCACCATCATGTTCTTCCTTGGTGGAAGAAGTATTTCTTTTCAACAGACCACAAGACGATCGGGATTCAGTATGGCCTGGCGGCTGGAGCCTTTTTGCTCTTTGGCTTTTTCCTGATGATTGTGATGCGGTGGAGCATCGCTTACCCTCATGAGCCTCTTCCTGGTTACATGAGTTGGATGTTTACCGATGGATGGAAAGCCCGCTGGTTGGATGACGGGAAAGTGACCGGGGAGACTTACAACATGTTCGGCGCCATGCATGGGACAATTATGGTGTTCCTCGGGGTAGTGCCTCTGGGATTCGCCGCCTTTGGAAATTACGTTACACCCCTGCAAATCGGTGCCCCAGATATGGCGTTTCCGAAGCTCAACATGGCTAGTTTTTGGGCATATCTTGCTGGTGGACTCGTCATGTGCATGAGTTTTTTCATGGAATCGGGTGCCGCCAAGTCTGGTTGGACAAACTACTCCCCCCTCGCTGGCTATGCCGACAAACAGATTGTCAACCAGTTCCTAGCAGGTCAAACGCAATGGCTCATCGGTTTAGTCTTACTGATCACATCCTCTCTCCTCGGTTCGGTAAACTTCGTCACAACGATCATTCAACTCAGAGCTAAGGGCCTAACTTGGATGCGGCTTCCATTTTTCGTTTGGGCGATGCTTGTGACTGGTTTTCTCCTCTTGCTAGCCTTCCCGCCGCTCGAGGCCGCTGGAATCATGCAGCTGATGGACCGTGTTGTTGGTTCGAGCTTCTTCATGCCTTCGGGTCTTTATTCTGCTTCGAGTGGGGCAGCCATGGATCTCTCCGGATCGGGTAGCCCCCTTCTCTTCCAGCACCTCTTCTGGTTCCTAGGGCACCCCGAGGTTTACGTGCTCCTACTTCCTGCGATTGCTTGCGTAGCCGAGATCATTCCGTGCAACACTCGGAAGCCACTTTGGGGTTACAAGCCAATGGTTTGGGCACTCATTGTTCTTGGGTTCCTTTCCTTTATCGTTTGGGCGCACCATATGTATCTCACTGGAATGGGTCCCGTGATTTCAACTTTCTTCCAAACTACGACAGTTTTGATTTCGGTGCCTTCGGTTATCTTGCTCACTTCGATGATCATTTCGCTCTGGGGTGGTTCAATCCGCTTTACGATGCCCATGATTTGGGCTGCGGCTTTCCTCCCAATGTTCGGCATCGGTGGCCTCACCGGTCTACCGTTAGCCTTTAACCTCGCCGACCTTCACCTGCACGACACGTACTACGTAATTGGCCACTTCCACTACGTGGTGGCTCCTGGAATTCTCTTCGGTTTGTTCGCGGGTATCTATCACTGGTACCCTAAGATGACTGGTCGCTTCTTGGATAATTTCCTCGGGCACCTCCACTTCTGGCCTTCTTTAGTGTGCATGAATCTGCTCTTTTTTCCGATGCTGACCCAAGGGATGGCAGGGTTCCATCGTCGTTGGTATAACGGGGGAGAGGGGTATATCGAAAAAGGTGCTGAGGGGGTCAACGTTTTTGGCCTCACTGTTGCTGAGAAAATTTCCCTCAACGAAATTATGACCGGTTCCGCAATCGCTCTCGCTGTTTTCCAGCTGCCTTTCCTGGTGAACATGTTCATCAGTTACTTCTGGGGGAAGAAGGTGACGAGTGACAACCCTTGGGACGCAACCACTCTTGAGTGGGCCACTCCAACTCCTCCGGGACATGGTAACTTTACCTTTGATCCCGCAATCTATCGTGGGCCATACGAATATAGTCGCCCTGACCACGATTCTGATTTTTTCCCGCAGTGGGAAGAGCCGAAGCGCGATGCCCCGGCTGAGGAGGCCGAGGCGGAACCTGAAAAGGAAACGACCGAGGTCTAGTGCCGAGCAAACTTCCACTGAATAACTTCTTCTTGATCCATGGAAATTCCATTTATTGTCAACGCCCGTAAGGACACCGGTCTCTTCAACTCGAAGGTAGGTATCTGGTTATTTTTAGCTTCTGAAGTCACTCTGTTCGGTGGCCTGTTTTCAGGTTATTTGTTCCTACGGCTTTATGCCGACTATCCATGGCCCGAGCGGGCGCTTCCTGTTCTCCCTGGTTTAATCAACACTTTCGTTCTGATCGGATCATCGGTGACCGTTGTCTTTGCATGGGCTGCGTTGAAGATGCGGGAATGGCGGAAATTTCAGGTCTACATGGCAATTACACTTGTGTGTGCCGGCCTTTTCATGGTGCTCAAGGGGATTGAATATAATGCCAAGTTTGGTCACCAAGCGGTTCGTCTTCAAGGAGGTGGGCCAGTCCAAGATAATGCAATTGTTGAGGGCCACTTGCACTATGCCGAGTTGAATGACGAGGGGGAGATGGTCGAGGTTGGTGAAGATCGCAAAAAGGAAGATGGAGTCTTCAAGGCAAACCGCGTGTTGGTGAAAGCGTCGGAATTTACTTTCGTCCTGACACGTCCGACTCACGAGGCTTATGTGAAGGAAATTCTCAGGCAAGCTGGCAGTAATCATAAGATCACTCTCGCTGAGCCCTACCAAGTGATCGACAAAGAGGAGCTTTCCAGTGGCAAGATGAATCGCGATCAGCTCATTGCTAGCGATTCGGCTGTCGTTTCGAAAAAAGGAAGTGACCTTAGCATCGAACTGCTTGACCAACTGGAAGATGCTTTTCTTGAAGCCCGCTCACACGATCGGAAAATCCGGACCCAGTTTCTCGCGGCCTCTTGGGATTGGATTCGTAATGTTAAAGGTGAGGAGGAAGCATCCACCTACATCGTAGAAAAAGAAGTTTGGAAAGATCGTCGTGCTGAAGATGCCGAGAAGATCAAGATTTTGAGTCTCCGGGCACCTTCGGAAGTCACTTTTAAGGTCGACCCTCCGTTTACTTTAGTTCTCGAGCCTGGCGATCTTGTGAAGAAGGTCAACAGGGGTGATTCAACTGCCAAACTCCGCGATGACACTTTAGTGTCGGGTGAGGTTCTTGCTAGTCCAGTGATTATGGGGGTCGATGCTTTGGATTTTCGGACTACTGCACAGCGTGCTGAGGTTGAAGGGCTTGACCCGCTTCCTGTTATCGAAGCCACTTGGCTCCTAACTCACAAGGCCCATCACGGGAATCATGATGGACACGGTGATGATGGTAATGCTGACCACCGAAACGAGTTCAAGAAGATTTGGGACTGTCACATGGCGTGGTTGAAGGCTGAGACAGAACGGCTTGAAAAGAAGGGCCGTGTTCCTACTCTCAATGATAAGTTTCGCGTGAATTGGGATCAGATTCTTGCCTACGAGGGATTAGAGTATGACGCCGAAAAGGTTTACAAGGAAAGTGAAGCTCGGACTCTCAAGCGGAGTGGTCTTTTCGATCTTGACGGTTTTGCAGGCGCTAACCATAAGGTCTATGGGAAAAAGTTTCCTCATCTTGAGATTCCACGCGCGAATGTTGGATTTGAGTCCACCTTTACCCCCAAGTGGAATACTTACTACGCAATCTACTTCACAATCACCGGTTTACATGGTCTTCACGTGATAGGCGGCGCTCTTGTTCTTGGCTACTATTTGTTCTTTGGGCGTAAGATGTATGACTCTAACCCGGAATGGTTAGCAAATCGGGTCGAAGTGGGGGGGCTTTTCTGGCACTTTGTTGATCTTGTTTGGATCTTTCTCTTCCCGATTCTCTACCTAATGTAATCCTCATTTTTCCTGACATCTAAACGTAAAAACTCATGGCTGATTCCATCGAAGAAGTAAAAAAAGCAAAGAAGCTCTACCTATTTATCGGAACCCTGTTGTTTGTCTTCACTGTTGTTACGGTGATGGTAGCGTCAGTTGAATGGTTAGACTTCGGTGGCCATGGATTTGATGCAATGGATGCGACAATCGGGCTTTGTATCGCAGCATTTAAAGCGACGCTCGTGATGCTGATATTCATGCACCTCAACCACGAGCGTCCGATGGTTTATTTTTTCTACGCTCTCGGATTAGTGATGGCGTTTTTCTGTATGTGGTTGATTGGTTGGTCGATCAGCGATCCTATCGAATTTGGAAATGAATCCTACAGCGATGGTTTCTACGATCTGTCAAAACCAGCGACCGATGTTCACGGTGGAGGAGCAAAAAACTAGTTACAGCAAGTCATGTCGATCAAAGGATTCCATCTTATTTTCATTGCGATAGCCTCCCTATTTTGCGCGGGTTTTGGAGTTTGGGCCTTGTTCCTTGATGAGCAATCCTCCGGATTTGGCGTCAAGGTTTTTGGCGGATTCACTCTAGCTGCTTCTGCAGTCCTAATCGCCTACGGCTTTTACTTCAGAAAAAAATCGAAGAACATCATCGTCTAGACCTCAGAAAAATATGATTACATCATTCTCAATTCTTGCGTGTGCCACTTGTGCGAACGCTTTCAAGCATGGCGGTCAAGATGCTGCTGGCTGGGCAATTGCTTTGATGCTTATCGTGATCGTTCCACTCATCACCATGGTCGTATGGTTCATGGTGAAGATCGCAAAGCGTGAGCGCGTTGGTTTGGATTCTCAGTATTGTGACGATTATGTCGCCCCCCCTAATAATTCCTAAATTTTTACCCATGTTTACCTTACTTAATTGGTCAAAATGGCTCGGGATCCCCGAGAATTACTCCGATCACGGCGGCAATGTCGATCACCTCATCGATATTGTTCACTGGTTTATGTTCGCTCTTTTCATCGGGTGGACCCTTTTTTTCCTATTCTGCCTCTGGAAGTTTAGGGCCTCCAAGAATGCTAAGGCGAGCTACCACGGAGTCACAAATCACGTTTCGAGTCACCTGGAGATTGGGGTAGTGATTATTGAAGCTGTTCTTCTGCTCGGATTCGCTTTTCCTCTTTGGTGGGAAAGGACCGACAATTTTGAGGAGGTCACGCAGACTGATCCAGCTCGGGTTCGTGTCGTGGCATATCAGTTCGGGTTTGGTTACCACTATCCCGGCGAGGATGGGAAGTTCGGCCGCATCGACCGGACCCTTGTGAGTAAGCCAGGAGATCCTTGTATCGACCCGGATGATCCAAACGGCTATGACGATTTTGTTTCAGGTATTTTAAAACTACCGGTTAAGCGGAATGCGATCCTCCAAGTCACTTCGACGGATGTGATTCACAACTACTCGATCGTGCCGATGAGAATCCAGCAGGATGCGATTCCGGGGCGTGACATTCCAATGTGGTTCATGCCAACCAAGGAGCTTGAGACCTATGTGGTGTGTGGTCAGCTCTGTGGTGAAAATCATGCGAATATGCGGGGAGTCATGGAGGTTGTAAGCCAAAAGTCATACTCAAGTTGGGCCGCTGAGCAAAGCAAGGCATCTCTCGAGAAATCCCAGGAGGCTCTCGAAGCCGACAAAGCGGGGCTTGCACAAAATTAGATCTTCTCAAGCGTCTTCAAAATAGCTGGGGTGTGAACTCCGGCTGTTTTTTTGATCGGATTTAAAGGGTGCTCTTTTTACAGCACTTGACCCCAGTGCTACATTCCCTTCCATGAACAAGTCGGCTGGTTTCTTTTTTGTGACCACTTTGGTGTTGGTTTCCTGTGGAGACCTGCTCGAGGTGAGGACAATCAGACCGAAGGCTCAGAGATCATCAAAATTCAGTGAGGGTGAAAATGGGATATCGGGAATGGGCGGTTATGGAAATGCGAAAATCAAGAAGGAGAGTGAAGACATCGCTGTTGGAATGACTCCGGAAATGACCGGGTATCTTCCTGAGAAGGTGGGAGATAACGTGGTAGTGGGAGATATGAAGCTCCCGTCAGACGATGACTTTGAATGGGCCCCGATGAATCTGGATACTGAGTTTAAGCTTGGTGACAAGTTTAAGAATCGTCCCAAAAAGAAAACTTCATGGGTTGCCAGCTATCAAGAGGCTCGGCGTGAATCAATGCGCGAGGGAAAGCCCTTATTAATATGGTTCACCAAAACTGGGAGCTCGGGTAGTCCCATGTGCGCCCGTTTGCAGCGTGAGGTTTTTGCAAAGGCTGACTTTGAGAAATGGGCTAAGGAAAAATTGGTGCGGTTAAAAATTGATGCCACCGGCGGCAAACGGGAGGTGGACGAATTTGGCCAGTTGACTGGATCAGTTACGGCTCGGCGCAAGTATGCCGAACGATTGAAAAAGCAGTTCAATGTCTTGGGCTATCCAACCTTGGTGGTGCTTCAACCTGATGGTGCGGTTTACACTCGCGCGCGCGGTTTTAGTCGGGGTGGAAAATCCGAGTTATGGGGGAAACTAAAAAATGCAGCTCTCACAATTGATCACAATCATGGGGTATGGGAGCGCAAGATGGCAAAAAGAGGATATCGGAAGTGGATGGGAATGAATGATGAAGTGGTCTTTGCTAAATTGACCCGTTACTACAACGGTAATCTTTGGCTCACTGAGCCGGATGGGAATGTCATTAAAACATCACAAAAATATCTCTCCAAAAATGATCGGGGATGGATCATTGCGGAAAAGGAAAAGAGAGGGCTTTGAGTTTTTGTTTGGGGTGATCAACGGTCACAAGAACTAAGAACCATATAGAGACCTTCCTAATCTTTTCTCAGTTGCTCGTCTGGCTGGCAACACGGATAAAAATTCTTGGATCATCACCCTCGTAGATGATGCGGCGGAGTTTGAAGTTGGGGCCAAGATTAGAATCACTATCAACTATTTCCAGTTCGGTGCTCACCCAATTTTGAAGGTCTGTACTGCGTTGCGCCACAAAGGTGTAGGTAGGATCATTGACTCTTACATTGACTGATATGGTGCCGGTCGTTGTATCGTGTAAAGTGATGGGAGTGATTCCCGAATCAGCAGGATTGCCGCCAAAGAGGTATTCATCCAAGTTGGAAAAAGTGTCGCCATCGCTGTCATCCCCAGCGGCCGCTCCCGCTAGTCCCAGATTGGTCAGGTAGATATTAAATGCGGTTAGAGTTTGAACGTAAGGGGTGAAATCTTGAGCTTGATCGACCTCTGATCCGAGTGGCGCGAAAAGGTTTGGCGAACCGAAGGTAGAGCCCGATGAACCATCATCGTATCCTAGAAGTGTTTCAGAGGCATCATCGATAGGAGAAACTTCAGAAGAAGCATCGTTCTCGAGTTCGAGGATTTCAGAGCTGCCGACACCATCAAGTGGAGCAATTCCCTCACCGGCAGGGCCGAAGATAATGGTGCCGGTGGAGTCCTTGAGGATGAAGGCAGTGTTACTGGAATTGATCCGAATGTCATCGAGGTTGGTCCCTGTGATGAAACCTGGTGTTCCGAGATGGATGTTTGTCCACGCATAACCAGCAGTGGTGATTTTATTGACGCGATTGATTTCGGTATCAAGTCCACCGGCCATGCTGTTCCGTTCGATGAATGTGAGTAAGGTGCCGTGGGAAATTGAAGACCAGGTGGCGGCATCGCTCAAAACAACCGTAGTGGAAGCAACAAACTTTCCCGAAGGAGCAATTTTTCCAACTTCGATCGTCCAATTGGTCAAGTTGATTGTTCCAGGTGTGTCGTCACCCACGACCGCGAGTTCAAACCAGTTCCCACCGTTTCCGACGATTCGGCCAAAGTGGGAGTCGGTTGAAGCGGGAGCTCCATCTCCATCTGCGGCGGCGGTGCCACCATTTAAATAACGATCGGGCTCGACCGCGTTATATTCATTGAGGACGACGGTGGGCGAAGGGTGGAGGACTTCGAGTAGAAAGACGAGATAGCTGAGATTGTTTGCGGTGGTGCCACTATCGATTTGGATGGCTACTTCGTAGGTGCCTATGTCGGCAGTGGTCAGTAGACGATTACTCGCAAGAGTCAGAGTTGCTCCTTCGATTGTCATTTCTATGAAGTCGGGCATCGTGAGGGTCGTCACGCTGTGGGTTGAGTCGAAAAAGTTGGCTTCAGCGCTGTAATTTCCTCTGACGGCCTTGGTGGTAGAAATCGGAGTGATCTGAGGAGGACTGCTGACCGCAAGGAAGCCATTGAAAAGCTGAACTATGGAATCGTTACTCCAGCGATTGGGTCGACCATAGCTGGAGGAGCTTCCGTCGTCGTAGTCGATATTGAGAGGATTAGTTGAAGCGGAGGGGTTGGCTTCCAAGCGGAAGATCTCGCTGTCGCCAACCGCGATCGGTTCGTCGCCGATTCCATTGTTATTTGAATCGGAGAGGGCGATGCCTTCCCCTGAAGGACCATAAATGATTTTATCAGCAGCATTTTTCCACGTGAACCGGGCACTATCACTTCCGATGGGAGAGTTGGGAGGGTGGGTGCTGTTGGCCTGATCAATGACGATAGAATCGTGCATCCAGATATTGGTCCAAGCGTAGCCATCGATATTAAGCCTAGAGGTTTGATTGAAGCTCGTGCCCAGGTAACGATTGCCTTCAGAGAAAGTGAGAATAGTTCCTGCAGGAATATTTTCGAGAGCGACATGATCTGCGAGTTTAAGGATCTGGGTGCTATCCTTATTCGTAATTTCAAGAGTCCATTTTCGGATGTCCGAGCTTTGGGTGACTACAAATTCAACCCAAGCCCCTCCATTACCTTCGATCCGCGAGAAGAAAGAATCGAATGGAGCGCCGGCTTCGAGTTCGTCACCACCACCAAGATATTCCTCGGTGCCGACGGCATTGTATTCGTTCAGGATGATTGGAGTCAGAGCTGGGAGAACATTGATTTGATATGTTTGAGATTCTTCGCGATTGGTGTTGTCGGTGGCGATAACCTGAAAGGTATGTGATCCGATATCGTTGTTGGTTGGAGTGCCAGTAAACCTACCAATACCATTGCTCACTGAAATCAAGCTCAGCCAGGCCGGAGCATTTGAAAGAGAGAGTGAGATGGTGTCTCCGGGGTTAGGGTCAATCGATCGAACTCGGTATTCCGATATCGAAAGCGAAGAGCCCGCGATGACGCTTGTCTGGAAGGGCATCACAAAAAATGGGGGAAGAGGCGCCGGAACATCTGAGGAAATTCCCGGAGAAGCAACATCGTCGCTTGGATCGTCACTTTCGTATGCCCCAAGAACACCATTACTGCTAAGCCCCCCAGGAACGGATTGACCATCATTGTATTTTGCGAAGCTGAATCCTTCGGTGGCCGCTCCAAAGGTAAACCGGTCGACTAATCCTCCACTGTTGTTGAAAAGGTTGACCTCGTCCCCCGCAGAGCCAAGGCCTGGGAAGTTGCTGATTTCGGCGTTGGCAATGACACGGACAGGGAGATCAAGATTCCATAGAGAGCGGAAAGTGGTGTCGGAAGCATCGTTCAGCACAATCATTGAGGCTCCAGATTGGAGGACGTAAGAAGGAAAGCCCCCGGATGCCCCGGCAAGGCGGTCATCGTCGTCAAAGCTGTATCCAGCTATGTTTACGGCCGTTGATCCCGTATTGGTGATCTCGAACCAATCGCCATTGGCAGCGGTATCTGAGTGATTGCTGTTCGACATGACCTCGGTGATTCTCAATTGGGCACTGAGTGGGAGGGCAAGAGCTGGAAAGAGCAAGAGGGTTTTGATCATGTGATTAATAGAACTAAGGTAGTTTTTCTTTTCGTGAGTTAAAGAGGAAAGAATTCCACGGGAACTTGTTTGATGATTTGGTATTGAGACTTTCCATTTGTTGAGGGAATCTCACGCATGGCAGTCGCATTCGCATCACTCGGGACAGGGATAATAGTCGGCTTGATTTTCACTGCTTGCAAATTGCCACTTCCAGCTCCGCCGTTTTTTGCCGGAGTCATGGGGATTGTTGGCATTTGGGGGGGGAGCAAATTATGGCTCTTGTTTGAGCAAGCCTTGAACCGCTAAACACGATGTTAATTCAGGAAATTATTAGAAAGAAGCGGGATGGTCAGGCTCTGAGCTGTGATGAGATTAGGTATTTTGCACAAGGAATCGGGAACCAATCGATTTCGGAGGGGCAAATTGCCGCTTTTGCGATGGCCGTCTTTTTCCGGGGGATGTCGCTTGATGAACGGGTGGCCTTGACTGAAGGAATGCGGGACTCGGGAGAGATTCTTTCGTGGGACGATCTGGATGGACCGGCGATCGACAAGCACTCGACTGGCGGGGTGGGTGATAATGTTTCATTGATGCTAGGGCCATTGGTCGCGGCCTGTGGTGGCTATGTCCCTATGATTTCGGGTCGTGGGTTGGGACATACCGGTGGGACGCTCGATAAGCTCGATAGTATTCCGGGATACCAAACGATGCCATCCAACCAGATGTTTCGCAGAGTTGTGAAGGATTGCGGGGTTGCCATTATTGGTCAAACTGCTTCGCTGGCCCCCGCAGATAAACGATTCTATGCCACCCGCGATATTACGGCGACGGTAGAGTCGCTTGACCTAATCACCGCCTCCATCCTTTCCAAAAAGCTAGCGGCGGGTTTGGAAGCCTTGGTGATGGATGTTAAAACAGGGAGCGGAGCCTTTATGAAAGACTATCCTGATTCGGTGGCGCTCGCCGAAAGTATTGTAGGGGTTTCCAATGGGGCGGGAGTCAAAACGAGTGCTCTTGTGACCGATATGAATGAATCCTTGGCGGGAACGGCGGGCAATGCACTCGAGGTTTTGGATGCCGTAAAATTTTTGAGAGGGGAGGGCGACCGCTCGCGGCTTGAAACTGTGGTGATGAGTCTTTCCTCCGAATT
>JAKMGP010000116.1 GCA_022424905.1 Akkermansiaceae bacterium
CTCACCGTTAATGATTGGCCGCAGTACCTCGGACCACAGCGTGACACGATCTGGCGGGAGGAGGGAGTAGCACTCGAATTTTCGAAGCATCAGCCAAAGCTCCTTTGGTCGGCCCCACTTGGGAGTGGTTATTCCGGCCCGGCGGTGGCAAACGGACGCGTTTATGTAATGGACCGACAGGCAAAACCCTACAAACCGAAAGACTTGAAGCCAGGAACCAATCTCAATTTCGTACGGGCTACGATTCCGGGAACGGAACGAATTGTTTGTCTCGATGAGGAGAGTGGTAAACTGTTGTGGAGCGATATTTATGAAGCCAACTATACGAGTGTTTTTCCTTACGCTATCGGTCCTCGCACTACGCCGCTGTTTGATGATGGAATGGTTTACACGCTTGGTGCGGAAGGGGCCCTGCATGCTTATGATGCTGAGTATGGAATGCTGATTTGGAGGAAGAATCTTATAAGCGAATATAAGTTTGAAACCCCGCTTTGGGGAACATCCGCTCACCCGCTTATAGATGGAGAGCTTCTTATTTGCATTGTTGGGGGTGAGAATAGTACAGTAGTAGCCTTTGATAAGAAGACCGGAGAGGAGAAGTGGAAAGCGCTGAATGCTCGATCCCCTGGTTATAGCACACCCGTGATCGAGACAGTGAACGGGCATCGGCAGCTCTTGGTATGGGATGCTGAAAATGTGAACGGATTAGACCCCAAAACTGGCGAAGTATTCTGGTCTGTGGAGTTCAAGCCTGAATATGGAATGGCAGTTGGAGCTCCCCGTGTCTGGAAGGACCTCGTCTATGTCATGGGCTTCAATGGGAAGTCCGCTGCGATCCGGGTGGATTCAGAAGGGAGGTCTGCAAAGGTGGCGTGGGGCCGAGATCTGCGTAAGGGGGTAGCAGGTGTAATGAACACTGCCTATGTGCGGGACGGCTTCGTTTATTCAGGTGGCCGTAAGGGGCTCTTTCGTTGCATTGAGATCGAAACTGGCAGGCGAGTTTGGGCCGCCGAGGAGCCACTTCGGAAGGCTGATGGGTCGGGACGGGGACCATGGTTGCAAGCCTTTACTGTCCATCATGAACCTACGGGGCGAACACTCATTTTCAACGACCACGGTGAGATGATCGTGGCCGAGCTCTCACCGAAAAAATATCACGAGGTGTCTCGCATGAGTATCATTGATCCCACGCACACTGTATCAGGGCGCCTCTTAGTTTGGTCTCATCCCGCTCTAGCAAACAAGCGATTATACTGCCGCAACGATAAGGAAATTCGGTGTTGGGATTTGTCTGGAGGAGAGTAAGATAGGCCTTTGTAAAGGCTCTCTAAATCAAGTTCGAATTCCTAGTTAAGCCTTTTCACTTTTAACCTCTTTTGGGTCAATCAATAACCTTGTGTCATATTGACACTGACCAATCGTGGAGCAACTCGGCCAAGTTCCTTTCCCTTTTTATCATAAATTATGGCAACCGCAGTATAGCTTCCGGGCGCGGTTAGATCCAATGGCCAAGTCGCAATCTTCCTCGAGAAATTAGGGTCTGATCCGAGTATCTCTGTTTCTCTCGCTTCAAATTTACCTAGAAATTTTCCCGATAAATCGGAGACTTGAAACATGATCTTTCCAATCGTCTCCGAATGATTGACGGGGAGTGCGATACGAGCTTGAACTTTAGGCTTTCCACCTTGAGCCCATGACGTGTCGATCCGAATGGGCATCATCACTGGCGCACATTGTGCCCAATGATCTGCCTGCAGGGTATCGACAAGTTGGACGCGTGCCAAGTTCCCTGGCTGGGCGACCGAGAGTGGACTTCCAAAGATGAAGCTCCGATAGGACCTCTGCGAGCCGTCGCTGTAGGATAATTCTGCATCGACCCCAATCACCTCATTTACCTTCGGCGTGAAATTAGGAAAGTTCACCCAAGGGAGCTTAAACTCCATTTCTAAGCCGCGTTCCCATCGGCGGGCACTTACTTCGACACCGGTCTTTGCAATGGCGTCAAGATAGCCTGGGCGAAGACAAAAGCGTGGGTTGAGATCAGCTTTTTTCATAGCTGTCCAAAAACAATGGACGGCTCCCTTGCCCCATTTTTGATTACGGAAGGTGGCATCGCGGCGTGTGTCAAAATACCATTCAACGGCGTCTCCTTCCCAAAGCGGGTCAATAGGCGAAAATATTTTTTCGTCGAGAGTCCGCAATCCCACGTAAAAGGCTTCGTCGTCCCAGAGGTAGAAAAACTGAGCCGGCCGGTTCTTTTGGTCTGGGTGGAAATACTCGACCGGAGTGCAAACAGCGTTGGCAAACTCATCAAGATTTCCATCAATTGTGATGGGTGTTTTGGTGCGGGTCACGGCCAAGCGCACCCCAGGTTCAAGAGGGGTTAATGTGCTTTTACTGGAGCTGTCTTTGTCGAGGTTCTGCTGAATCCACTTGGCTAGGGTGCTGCTGCCACGTCCGTAGCCTCCAGGTAGCGGGCGAAGGTCTAAGGTTTGGCGTAGTGGTGGATCACCCCAATGATCTGGGAACTCCTTACCGTTGGGTGCCTTTGAGGCATTCAGGATCGGGAGAAGAGCTAGGGTAATAAGGATAAAAATATTTCTAAGTTTCATAAATCGGTTTGAAGTTCCTTATCAGGATAGATAGCCGTTTCCTAGTAGAGAATTACTTTGATAGCTCAGAATAAGAAACTCGGTATTGGAAGGATAATAGGAGGGATACAGAGGATCCCACCTTCTCATCCTTCGTTTAGCTCTCTAAAAATAGTATTCGCAAAAATACGTCATTAATTAGGGATTGAACTGCGGTTGGAAAGCGGAAGATTTATTGGGTTTGATCTTTGATGCTAGACCAGTGAGGGATCATTACATCGCCTTTTAAAAGCGCTTACACGTGCGCGGCGATATAAGAAAGTTCCACGCTATTCGGCGAAGGATTGAGTTGTGTGATCTTAAGTCTATGTTCAAACAAGTTGTCTAAGAAAATTGCGAGTAAGTCTAATGAATGAAAAATGTGTGGATTTTTTTCTAAGTTTACTACTTGGATCAATAATGATTTATTTTAGTTTAATTTAATATAAAAAGTTTATTTAATAAAGGGATGTCAGACCTATACAAATTTAATATCGAATCCGATGAAGTTATTATTCGCAAAAGTTCGGCTTTAGCGAAAATACAACTAATAGTCAATGGGGAGAAAGTGGATAGTAAAATGACATGGATTGGCGGGAAGAAAGAATACGACTATAAAATTGGAAGTCACCTAATTAAGATAAATGTCAAAGTTCCAAGTTTATTTCCCGCTTTTCGGCCATGGGAATACCGTGTTTTTTTGGATGATAAGGAAATCGCTTCCTTTTCTAAATAATTACGGGAACGGTCGCGATTGTTAGTAGTTTATTACTTGTGATTAGGCGCGAGTGCCGCGGCAAGTTATCCCAACGACTTTTTAAGCTCCGTTTTGGCACCGTCCTGAATCGAAAAAATTTCTAAAAGATCAGGGAGAGCCCTCATGATGATGGAGGCGGTATCTTTGACGGGTCTCTGTCAGCTACCGAACACACCTATTGCTTTTGATTTTAAAAACCTAGCTATTGAAGAATAGCCCGCATCCTTAGAAAGAGGGGGCCTTCGGTTTTGGGAGATGTTGAGCGGTAGATTAAAGTTGTGGTGCCATCGATGTTGTGTGGCTCCCCAACAAGGGTAAACATATCATTTGCCCCGACCCAATTTTTGAGATCTACAGACTGCTCGAGTTTGAGGGTGAGGTCTTCGGCTAGTGGATTCTTACGAAACGAGAATGTGAGGAATTCGCCAGTCTCCAACTGAGGAACGACCGAGTCGGAGATTGTTGGATTAGTGCCCATGGCATACTCTATCAGGGCAACGCGGCCATCCAAATCATGATCAGACTGGGGGGCGGGATTTCCATAGGCATCTGCCCAAGTGTCGAAGTTCAGGTCATCGGCGGTGCCAGGGGTGCCACCAAGTGCTGTGCTGAGTTGCCAACTCTCAGCGAGGGTGTGATCGGGATTAGTTTTTGGGTCCTGTAGAATCAAGCTGAAACCACCTTCTTCGGTGGTTGAGGGCCACGGAGCTTTATTGTCGTAAGCGAAGTTACGTATGCTTTCCCCATTAAGTGCGGAGATCGACAGCCGTTCGCCTTCGTTCTTCAGCTTGGTTCCATTTTGAAATTCGCCGAGAATACGAGTGGTAAGGCTAGTGCCGTAGCGGAATATAAAGGCGGCTTGATCATTGACGAGCAACGCGCGGGCACCGGGTTGGAGAATTTTGATAAGGCTATTGTTGAAGTCGAATTCGATCCCGTCGGAAAAGATAATCCCAACGAGCGCGACCGGCTTATCGCTGATGTTGAAAAGCTCAAGAAACTCAAAATCGTCCCGCGAGTTGAAGCCTGCTGCGATCTCTTCTTCATTTGGAGGTAGAGGTCGAAACATGATCTCGGAGATGACCAAGTTTGAGTCATTGGCTAGTGCGTCTGAGGTAATCATTGCGACTTGCTCCGGGGCGCTCCATTGCGAGCCATCGAAGGTGCGTGCTGTTAAAACCTCGGTTCGATTTATGGTGATGGGGGTAGGAGAGATGTTGTGATTTATCGAGAGTAGCGAACGCACCAAAAAATCTGACCCCCCGGGGGAGCTATTCATGCCATGAAGGGCAATGACATTCGCACCGTTCTGCAGTTGGTCTTGATACGGAGTGAGATCAAGAATGATCGGAGCATTTAAAACCGCGGTATCACCGCCCGGGAATCCTTTGCCACCATCGGTTCTGCTGTTCCACATCAGAGGTGAAGGCTTGAGCAGAGAACCGACTTCTTTGCCGTTGAGATAAGCAACGAAGCCATCATCGGACCAAACGGTGAGAGTAATCGAGTTGACGTTTTCAGTATTATCAAAATTAAAGGGGAGGCGGAGGTAGCAGCTGGCATTAATTGATCTCATCTCTTCCTGAATATTTGTGGAGATAAGTTCTGAAATTCCTCCTGAGGTTTCAAAGCCCACCCCGTTAGTGGCCGTCTTCCATGTGGAATCGTCGAATATTCCAGGAGCTTCGGTCCAGGTCAGGCCGAGGGTGTCATCCTCGGGGACAAGGTATCGTCCCGCGGCATTGATATCGATTAGGATCTCTTCGACTGGGCCGCCCTGAAATGGGACTGACTCGCTGGTGGGTAAACCACCGGGAGCCCGCGGGTCCGACCCATCGGTCGTATAAAAAATTTGACCATCAGGGGAGCCCATTACTAGTTGAAATCCTGGGTCGACTACTCCGGCGGCTGTATTGAAAACCGGCGGATTGAGATACTGTGCGTCGACCCATTCGGTTCGTGCCACCAGCCAATTTTTCATGTGCGAAATCTCAGCTTCCCAACCGCTTAAATCTGGATCAGAAAAGTTCCCTCCATTTGGAGGATGTTGCTTCCAGCGCTCAAAATTACGGGCTTGGGATTCACGAATTTCATCCGCCATCGAATCGATCACAGCATGAAGATTTTTGATCGAAAATGTACTCTTGCGAAGGTCGAACCATCGATCGGTATGACGTTGTCGGATATCGGGATAGTTTGCCTGTGCCGGGTTGGCGTTCGGTCCCAGTAAGTGTCCATACCAAGGGAAGCGCGCATCAAACCAAGTCTTGCTTGAAACCGTTCCGACGGCGTTAACAACACCCTCCCAAGCTCGTGGTTGGTTGTCGCGCACGTCTTCACAACCGAGAGCTCGATCATAGTCCCAGACTGGACCAGAAACAATTTTGCCGCTTCTATCCTTATGGAAAAATGCGCTATGGCGTCCCCAGTCGATATTCATCACCATAATATTTAGCCAATGGTGGTCGATCCAAGAGTCGACATCGATGTAATCGGAATAGTGTAATCCAGTTGTCGGATTGATCCCTTCAGGATGATTAACTACTGCCCGGTCAAAGTTATTGAGATGATTGATGAGCCAAGATCTCTGGGGTCCCGAAATCTCGCCCCCATCTGGATCAACAAGAGTGATCTGGCCCATTCCCCTCACGTTAATCGTGGGTTCGCCTGGATCTGGGCGGTCATTTTTAAAAATATACCCCCCGGTGATTTTTGGTTCGCTATCTTCCCATGGCTTAATCCGCGCAACATCCACGCGGTTTTTGTCCATTTCAATTTTCTCAATGAGAGAGTAAACCCCGAAATAATCATTGTCAGAAACCGCTGAACCGGTGGTGTCGGCGAAGACTTCGACAAACTGGGTGCGGGGTGCGTAGCGGTCAATTTGTCGACTGATCTCGTAGACGAAGGGATTACGCATGAGAGCAAGGTCCCATTCATAGCGGGCACCCAGAACCCAGTCTGCCTCGATTGGCATCCCGAATGGTTTGATGTTTCGATCTTCATCTTCACCGTCGCGCCAGGTCTCGACTGACAAGGACCACTTCGGCCATCCACCTGAGCTAGAGCCGCGCCGTCGAATTCCGGCTCGGGTCGTGAGAGCGGGACTCTGAGTCAGGACTGTTCGTCCTGTTTCTGGATCAGGCTCGAAAAAGAACATGAAAGCTGTCTTCCGCGTTGTCGATGACGTTCCCGGAGGAGGCCCCTTGCCGAGCGTCGAGAGGATGACCACCGGTAAATCGGAGGAAAACGCCGGGACGTCCCCTGACATTTTTAGAAATGTTTCGGTCCGTACCTCCCCATCGAGCGAGCCATTTAGGAATGCTTGTGCACGAATCTGTCTACTTTCCGTAATCTCAATCGGCCCGGTGTAGACTGGAGAGGGATTGGCAGTGGCATTCGTGGGAACGGTTAGGTCGGTTGTGTAACGAATCACCACACCAGGTGTGGCGCTGCTTAATTCAATTTGCAAATTCTCGGTAAAAAGTCCGCTGACGATCGAAAATTCGACTTCTGCGGGAGGGGGGTTCTTAACCGTGCCATTTGGCGCACCCGGCGTGGGCTTTTCAAAGTAACCGTGTTGCAAACCACCGGAGGTATCTCTTACATCCGCCAGAAGCTCGGCATCAAGGACGAAGTCGGATCCGCCGGGCGTACGGTTCATTCCCTGAATCGCGAGGACGTTGTCGCCATCCTTGAGGAACTTTTGAAATGTGCTAAGATCCATGACGATCGCACTGTTGACTGCTTCCGTATCATTGCGGCTGGGGGTGCTGGTTGCCGCGGAGTTCCACTGCAGGTCAAGTGGCTTGCGAAAGCTTCCGACTTCCGTGCCATTCAGATAAGCGACAAATCCGTCGTCAATGTGAATCCTTAACTGAAGCGAGACGATCTCTTTGTCCTTCGTATCAAATTGAAAAGGAAAGCGAAAAAAACCGCTGGCATTCACGGATTTCATTTCACTGGCAATATTAGTCGAGATGATCTGCTCGAGGGTCCCACCCGGAGTTTCGAAGCCCAGCCCGGCCACGGCACTGGTCCAGCTCGAATCATCGAATTCGGAGGGTGCCTGTTTCCACGTGTCGCCGAGGGAATCGTCGCTCGCGATAAAATATTTTGCCTCGCTGTTACGCTCTACTAAGATTTCCCGGGTGCTGGTCCCGGAGCTTCCGAAGCCATATGAGATGCCCGCAAATTGCTCCGGATAAACGGGTGTGAACTCACTTGCTGCTGTGACACCGTCCGGATCGATTAGGGCTAGGTAATCGCCTCCACGGTCCAAAGTAAAGCTGGCGTGAAGCTCTTGAGTTGCAGGAAACCCCGGTTTTTTTCCCGATGCAA
Source organism: Akkermansiaceae bacterium (assembly GCA_022424905.1). Taxonomy (GTDB): domain Bacteria; phylum Verrucomicrobiota; class Verrucomicrobiia; order Verrucomicrobiales; family Akkermansiaceae; genus SW10. The sequence goes on from JAKMGP010000116.1 coordinate 7,729, forward strand.
AAACCAGTAATGATCCACCCGCCTCAATTTGCACATCAGGAAACGCCCACCTTGTTAAATCTGTTGCGTTGTTGGTCAAAAAGTAACCCTTCAAGGAAGCTACTTCGGCACCGGTATTACTGATCTCGATCCAATCGGACGGAGCCCCTGTGATATCGGGAAAGTTCGAATCGGCGGCTGCCATGAATTCGGTGATTTTTAGATCTGCGAGAGCCCTCTTAGGCAAAAGGATGATGAGGCTCACGCAAAAAATTAGAGTTTTGAGAAAAGAGATTAAGAGATTCGAGGTGGACGTCATGACCAGTTGTTTGTTCCAAAAAGAGTGGAGCTCGGATCGTCGCAATTTACATTCGAATAGAAAGCTTCCATTTTGGATGAGGATGGTTTGTGGCCTCAATAGCCCGGGGATCCCTTTTTGACACCTGAAGCCAGTTGCCCTGATTTTGTTTGCATGAGTCAACATCCCGCCAAACCTTCACTATAAAATTTTATTTCCGAATTCAGTTGTCGGAGGAATCTTTTAACGGAAGTCTTGAACACCTCTATGGATTTCCCCGATTTAGCAAAGCTCCTCGAAGCTCGGATTACGGTGATTATGGATCATGGATTCCGTGACCGGGACCCGAAGGCCCACCTTGAGGCCCTCAAGTGTGTGAGCGAAGCGATCATATCTTGGCACGAAGCGCACCGGAGTGTGATCGATGGAACTCTGGACCATTTTCTAAATGGGGCCAGCTATCAAAAGGCACTCCTCTATCTTAAAACAGGAATGCGTCGACCGTGCGGGGAATAGTGAATTTTGTTCACCGGAAATGCCTTTTCGGGGAGGATTGCCGGTGTTGATCAGCTGCTGACTTCGTAGACCACGATCCGGCCCCATTTCTTCTTTTCGTTTGGGCGGCCTTGGTTGGCTCCGCCACCGAGATAGAGACGTTCTCCATCGGGAGTGAAGGCAGAGGTTGAGATGCGGAAGCCGATGTTTTGTTGGTGGAGTTTAGACCCGCTATCGTGATCGAAAAGAGCAGCGTTCCAGTTGCCTTTAAAAAGGCGACCAGCCATTAGGAAGAATTTCTCGTTCGGGTGGAAGGCGAGCGTTTCCATCAGGCCCTGTCCGATTTCGCCATCGGCGGCAGCGCCTTCTTTTTTTGGACCATTTTTCCAAGAAAACTTTTGCCAGAGTTGTTTGCCGTTTCCGGCAGCGGGATCGGTGGTAGAGCCCATGCCGACGAGGTAGAGAGACTGATCGTCGGGCGCGAAGTGGAGGTCGAAGACACCTCCGGTGTAGTAGTGGCCCTTGATGATGCCCCAGCCTGTGAAGTCGGGCGTTTTGATTCTTGCGATTTCCTTCCCGTCCTGCGTCAGGTCCCAAAGGATAACTTCCCCCATGAGGTTTCCAGCAGCGAGAAGTTTTCCGTCATTTGAAAAAGCGACAGATTGGACGGGTGGCGTGTGCGGAAAGGAGTGGCGTAGCTCGCCGGTGGCGACGTCGAAGACCTTTACAGAGGGCTCTGTTTCGGGAGCGGGTTCGTATTTGTAGCCGCCGCAGAGGTATTGTCCGGTGGTGGTGGCAATGATTTTTCCATCGGGGGAGAGCCGGGATTGCCAGGACCAGAAGTTATGGGCTTTAACGGTTTTAGTCTCTTTCTTTTCCTTGGGGTCGATCCACTTAAGATCACCATCATAGCTGGCTGAAATGAGGGTCTTTTGAGAGGTGGACCAGTTGATACCAGAGGCGTAATTGTCATGACGGGCGATTTTCTTAAAGTTGTCGCCGAGAAGTTTGAAGGTCGTGGAGACTTCGTAAATGCCACCGTCAAGGCAGGCGGCGTAAAGTTTTTTTTCAGGACCGAAGGTCAGGTCGAGGACGTGTGAGGGGAGTTTGATCTCCTTGGCTTTCTTGAGCGACGGAGAGTTCATGAGAGGATTTGTGAGATAGGGGCTGCTTTGTTTTCGACGTGGTGGAAGGTGGGGAATCCGTCAATTTTAAATTCGGCGTGTGGGTCGATGTCGAGAGCGGAGAAGATGGTGGCGAAGAGATTTTCTTCGTTGAAGGGATCCTCGATGACTTCGGCGCCGTATTTGTCGGTGGCTCCGACTAGAGCTCCACCTTGTATGCCTCCACCGGCCATGGCGAGGGACCAGGCGTCGGGAAAGTGGTCGCGTCCTCGGGCTTGGTTGATCCAGGGAGAGCGTCCGAACTCGCCCATCGCAATAACGAGGGTGTCTTCAAGCATGCCGCGGTCTTCTAGATCCTTGGTGAGTTGGAAGATGATGTTATCAAGGTCGGGAACAACCATTTGGTAAATCTCATGATTGAAAACGTGGCTGTCCCACGGCATGCCATTGGCGACCATGACGAAGGGGGCTCCTTCTTCGACGAGAGTCCGGGCGAGTAAGGCGTGTTGGCCAAAGGCACCGGGCCCGTAACGGTCGCGGTCGGCCTGTGGAATTCTCTCAAGGTCGAAGAGATGGGCACAGCTCATGAGGCCGTTAACGCGCTCGAAGGTCGCATTCCACGATCCGGCGGCGGACGACTTACGATCATTTTCGTATTTCTTGCTAAAGAATTTACGAAGGGCTTCGCGGGCTTCATGATCGTCCTGAGTGATGGAGTCGAGACGGTTGGCGTTAGGAATCTTATATTCACCGCCAACCCGAACAGGTGAGTATTCCGCGCCAAGCCATCCCGCCCAGTTGCCGGCTTTGAAACCTTTAAATTCGTTTCCTTCCGGGCAGGGGTCGAGGAGAATGAAGTTGGGCAATTTGGAATCGAGCTCACCGAGTTGTTGGGCAAGGACGGAGCCCATGGTGGGGCGGGTAAAGGGGGGTCTCGGTGCGTGGCCACGCTGGAGGAGGTTGATTCCTTCAGTGTGCTCCTTTGCTTTGGTGTGCATGGAGCGGACGACTGCGAGCTTGTCGGCGATGGAGGCACACTTTGGAAGGAGCTCGGAGAAGTGGGTGCCGGGGACGTTTGTCGGGATATTTTTAAACGGGCCGCCGGTGGTGGTGCCGGGTTTGGGGTCCCAAGTTTCAAACTGGCTGGGTCCGCCACAGAGCCACAGGAGAATACAGTGTTTTTGTTTTTTCTTGGCGATTTCGGCGAAAGTAGGCGCTCCAAAGAGGCCAGCAAAACTCATGGACGAGATTGCACCGGCGGAGAGGCCTTGCAGAAACTTGCGGCGGTGGAGGTTATGATCCGGCGAACCGCAGTTTTGAGATGGATCGGGCTTGGGCATCAGTTAGTGAAGCGAAATTCGGCGCTGGTAAGGAGGGCCCAGACGAATTGTTGGATTGAGGATTTATTTTTTGGTTTAACGAAGGAGAGCGAGCGTTCGAGTTCGCTGGGCTCTGGTTCGCGGGAGAGCACAGATTGGAAGATTTCGCGGATGAGAGACTGTGGGTTTTCGATCTTTTGAAGACGGCTAAGGAGGGGGGCTTCCGAGATGATTTTATCAAACAAGGGAGCGTTGGTCAGAAACATTGTCTGCTGAACCGAGGGAGAGAAATTCTCAGCAAAAAGGTCGGGGAGGATCGTCGCGAAGTGGTTCCGAAGGGTTTCGTCGTTCGGGTTCTCATGGCCAAGAGCAACGCGAAGGGAGCGGGTGAAAGTTTCGGCAGACAGTGGTTTGTCAAGTGCCCGAGCGAAGAAAGAATCGAGCGGGGGTTGTCCTGCTGAAGGCGCCGGGCGGGAGTCGAGTTGGTAGGAGGAGGATTTGGCGATCTGGCGAATAAGGCGCCGGAGATCGAATTGATGGTTTGAAAAATCGCGTGCGAGCCAAGCGAGAAGTTCGGGGTGACTCGAAGGATGGGCGGAGTCCATAAGATCGACGGGGTGGACTAGGCCTCGTCCGAACATGAGAGCCCAGAGCCGGTTAACGATCGCGCGCGAGAAATCTGGATTGTCACTGGTCAAGGACTGGGCGAAGGCTTCACGGCGAGAGAATTTAGGGACGGGAAGATTGGTTAGGTCTTTTTTAAGTTTTTCGTCCTTCTTGAGTTTTCGGAACCATTGCTTGGGCGGGCTCACGGAGTAAAGTTCTGCGGAATCATTAGTTTTTTTGCCGCCAGTTTCGGTGATGATTTTATTGGAGTAAAGAATGAGCTGGGATTGGTCTGCTTTGCCTTCAAGGTTCGCGAATTTGTCGTAGCCACCGCTGGCGCGTTCGGCGACGTGGGGCCCTTCGGGAGTCTTAACATTAAGACTGCGGTTAAAGAAGGCGACGAGTCCCCAGTAATGACGTTGTTCGATCTCGGGTGCGACAGGGTGATCATGACACTGGGCGCACTGGACTTGTTTGCCAAGAAGGGTTCGGGAGACGCGGGTCGCGATCTGGCTGTAGTCGTCGCGTTGGTCGTGAATGAACCATGACGCACCACGCTCTTGATCCGATGCAGGGCGAGCTAGGACAAGGTCGCGGCCGATTTGGTCCCAAGGCCGGTTGGTTTTGAAGGCCCAGTGGAGATAATCGAGCCAGAGTTTGCGATTGCTGTGGCTTCGCTTGCGGAGGTGAGCGCGGTCGAGGAAAACGATGTTAAAGACTTGCGCGAGGTGATCGGCGTGGTCGTCGGTGGTGGTAAGGTGGTCAACGAGGAAGCTGCGTTTTTCCGGGTTTTGGTCGGCAAGGAAGGAATTAATTTCGGGAAGACGGGGGATTCGGCCGAGGAGGTCGAGATAGATGCGACGCACGAAGGTTGTGTCGCTTGAGCGGCGAGCAGGAGCGATTTTTTCAGCCTGCCACTTGGTGCGAATCAGCTGATCAATGACTGTGGTGGGTTGTTCGCGGTGATCGGGAAGGACGAGTTTTTTTGGTGGGGTAATCTTCAGATTGGTAATCCAAGTTTTGAGTGTTTTTATTTCCTCGGCCGGGAGTTGTTTTTTTGGCGGCATGTGTGGGTCGGAATCGACTTGAACAACCTGGTAAAGCGGACTTGCCTCGGGATCCCCTGGAATGAGGGCAGTGTCGGTCTCGCCGCCTTCAAGAGCGGCACTGATAGTGCGAAGATCAAGGCCACCCTTCTGTTTTACCCCACCGTGGCATTTAGTGCAGTTGTCAACGATGACAGGGTGGATTTGAGAAGACGCGAAGCCTGTCGCGCTTAGCACGAGCATAATGAGGGGGCTTAAAGTCTTCATGTGAGAGTGTTTTATACGCTCTGATTGGCAATTTTTTCCAAGAGAGATGGCTCCTTTGTCTCTTTTACTATTTTTTGTGAAGCTTTCCGATATTCTGAGAATTTGACTTCTGAGCTTATTCAGCGAAACCGGATCTCTCTGGTTTGTGAGAAGGTTCCTGCCTTTTTACTGATTTCCAAGGTGATACTTTGAGTCAGTGCTCACTAATTTGAGAATCAGAACACAAAAAAACCCGCCGGTTGAGTCGCCGAGCGGGCTTGGAGCTGGTGTGGCAAGGAGTCTAGGCTGACCAGTCAGCAATACGGTCTTTGTGATTTTCGAAGAGCTCGGTCGTATCGCCATGAATCACGACCTCATTGATAACATCTCCGCCCTTGACTGAATCCACGATATCTTGCCCTTCGGTCACTTCACCGAAAACGGTATGTTTCCCGTCGAGGTGCGGGGTGGGGCAATGAGTGATGAAAAACTGTGAACCATTGGTATTTGGCCCAGCATTCGCCATCGAAAAAATCCCTGGCTTGTCGTGGCGGCGGTGTGGTTTGCATTCACACTCGAACTTGTAGCCAGGATTTCCCCTGCCGGTCCCATCAGGACAACCGCCCTGGATCATGAAATTGGGAATGACGCGGTGGAAGGTCAGCCCATCGTAAAATCCGCGCGATGCAAGGTGAAGAAATGAGCACACCGTGACTGGTGCGTCGTCCGGAAAGAGGGTGAGGTTGATGTTGCCTACACTGGTTTGGAGTGTGATTTTGATGTCATCCATAGTGATTTAAGCTTTAGCGTGAAACTGTAAACTGAAAAGGTTTTATCGGCAGCCCTCGAGGAGTTGGTCCACAAAGAAGGTAATGTTTCGGAGGGCATCAGTCGATTCAGATGCGTCAAGGAGTCGCAAAGCATTACGAGCATCAGAAACGAAGTTGGCTGCTGTATCGATGGCATCTGTCATTGAGCCCTCGTATTCGGCGATGCCAACAAGGATTGGAAGGTCAAGTGGTTTGTGCTCTATGATGCGCTTTGAGAGGAGCTCCTTTTGCTTGGGGTTAGCTCGCTCTAAGAGGTTAAGAATTGGTAGAGTAAGCTTTCCCTTTTCTAAGTCGGTGCCGAGCGTTTTTCCAATCTGATCTTCGGAGCCAATCAGATCGACGACGTCATCATAGATTTGGTAGGCAGTTCCGAGTTTCATCCCGTATTCGAACATTGCATCACTTACAGTCTTTGGCGTCTTTGAAATGATGGCCGAGAGTTGGCAGGCCGCTGCGAACAAGGCGCCTGTCTTCATCTCGATCATCTTGAAATAATCCTTTTTAGTGAGGGTGAGGTCGAAGCGACGTTGGGTTTGGAGTATTTCGCCCTGACAGACCTCGCGAGAAGCGAGGCTGATTGCGCGACTTAGGTCAGGGTTCTCAAAGTCAGTCGAAAGCTTTAGAGCGTGCGAGAAAAGGGCGTCGCCTAAAAGAACTGCCATGCCGTTGCCCCACTTTGCATTTGCAGTGGGGACTTTGCGACGGGAAGAGGCTCCGTCGATGATGTCATCGTGAACCAAGGTTGCCATGTGGATGAGCTCTAGGATCACTCCGAGATTCACATGCTCATCCTGCAATCCACCAGTCGCCCCTCCGGTGAGAACTGTAAGGGCAGGTCTGATACGCTTGCCGCTCGTGTCACAAATATATTCCATGTAGGGCTCGACACCTGGATCGAAGGCACGGACTTGATCTCGGATGAGAGCTTCCACCTTTTCAATGTGAGGACGGACCAAATCGAATGGGAAAAGCTCCGGATTGGCAGTTTTACGGGAGGTTGTCATCGACATTCTTGAACTTTCACAAAATCCTGAAAATTGCAACTTTTATGAACGAAAAAGAAGCGGAAAATAAGGTTTAGCTGCTACCAGAAGGGTGGAGTCTTGGTTAATTTCCCAATTGGTAGGCTAGGGAACCATGAAATTGGGGCTGAAGGGTTAACGGGGGATCGGGAAGTGCACGATTAAGGGCCCCCTTTAATGGCCCTCATTTTGACGCTTCCTCTGCGGATAAAAATCTCTCCGATCACAATCAAACTGAATACTGTTTGAGATTAAATTCACAGAGTTCTCATCTTGAGCCCACAGAATTCCCACCTTGCTTTGGAAAAGTCGGTAAGTGAGAAGCCTTTCATCCATGCTCACTGTCCATCCGAAATGCCCTAGCGCAGCGGAAAGCGCCACTTCTGCATCTTTGATATTTGGGTCCGAGAAAGGAAAGGAAGTAATAAAAATGAACAATCGGTGCAAAACTCTCCGATTTTTATAATTTATAATTAACCAACCCGCGCTTTTTTGCGTATACCAAACCTAACAATGAAATCTAAAGCAATCCTTCTCACCGCAGTGGCGGGAGCCTGCCTTGCCCTTCCGTCTTTAGGAGATCCAGCAACTCGTTTGATCAAAAATGAATCAACCGAAGCATCAACTGGCCTAGCAATGTCAGAGGGTGTCGTCAAAAAAATGGGGTTCGCCGCTCACCTTCCCAAGAACACTGAGGGTTATTTTTCAATTTTGGGAGGTTACGACATGT
>JAKMGP010000130.1 GCA_022424905.1 Akkermansiaceae bacterium
AGTTGGCAGTAAAGCTCAAAGCCGACCGCCGTGATATGGCCTGATTGCTTCGTTCCAAGGAGGCTGCCGGCACCCCGGATCTCTAGGTCCCGCATCGCTATCTTAAATCCGGATCCCAGTTCCGTGTATTGTTTGATCGCGCTGAGCCGTTTTCGAGCGTCTCCTCCTGCGATAAGGTCGCCTGGAAGTAATAATAAAGCATAGGCCCGCCGTCCGGCACGTCCAACCCGTCCACGAAGCTGATATAAATCTGCAAGGCCAAACCGATCAGCTCGGTCGATTAGGATCGTATTAGCGTTTGGGATGTCGATACCACTTTCGATGATCGTGGTGGCCAGTAAGACGTCGGCTTTGCCCTCTACAAATTGATGCATGACAAGTTCCAAGTCCTCGCGATCCATCTGCCCATGGCCGATGATCACTTTGGCTTCTGGAACAAGAGATTGAATCCGCTCTTTCATCCCTACGATCGTGGCGACTCGGTTGTGCAGAAAAAATACTTGTCCACCCCTTGTTAATTCTCGGCGGATAGCATTGCGAATCAACCTCTCGTCGTAAGCGCAAATAGAGGTTTGAACCGGCAGACGATTTGGAGGAGGGGTGTCGATCGTTGACATGTCCCTCGCTCCCATGAGAGAAAGATAAAGGGTTCGAGGAATGGGGGTGGCCGAAAGAGTAAGAACATCGATCAGTCGAAACCGCTCTTTCAGGATTTCCTTGTGGCGAACTCCAAAGCGTTGTTCTTCGTCAACGACTAGAAGTCCGATTTTTTGATATTCAATTCCAGTGGAGAGAAGTCGATGAGTCCCGATGACGATATCGACTTTACCATCTCGTAGGCCTTCAAGCGTTTCTCTTATTTCAGCGGGGGTTTGTAAGCGGGTTAGTAATTTTATTTCGATTGGATAATCGCTCATTCGGGCCTTGAAAGTCCGCCAGTGTTGTTGCGCTAAGACAGTGGTTGGAGCTAAAATTGCGACCTGAGTGCCTCCGGTGACGGCTTTGAAAGCTGCTCTGATAGCTACTTCTGTCTTTCCAAAACCTACATCGCCACAGATTAAACGATCCATGGGACGGGGTGATTCCATGTCGATCTTGGTATCTTCAATGGCTCTTCGTTGGTCCGGAGTCTCAGTGAAAGGGAACGACGCTTCAAACTCTTGCATCCATTGACCATCGGGCGCATGTCCGTGACCTGATTTGGCATCTCTTTCGGCTTGGAGTCGCAGTAATTGTGCTGCGTAGTCCATCACGGCAGCCTCGGCTGTGATACGAGCTTTCTTCCACTTTTTATCCCCAAGTTTGTTCTGTCTTGGTTTACCGCCGCCTATCCCGACATAACGCGCGACCAGATGGCTTTGATCGATAGGAACATGCAGGGTGGCGCCGTCTTGATACTCGATCCCAAGTTCTTCTTGTCCTTCCTCGCCTTCAACAAGTCCGATGAATTCACCAATGCCGTAATCGGCGTGAACGACGAAATCACCTTCGTTGAGTTCGTGAACTCCAGCAATCGCAGCGGCATGGCGTTGGTGAGAGAGTTTTTCTTTTCCACGGGTCCCAGGGAGATGCTGGCGACCAAAAATTTCGAGAGTTGAAAGTACGACAAGTTTTTGATTTGGCGCTACAAAACCTTTTGCAAGGCGGCCTTCTATAAATGTAAACTCAGTTTCATTCCGCTCTAAGACCTCGAGAAATCGATGGCGTTCGGCTTTGCTTGGGGCCACCAATCCTATTTGCCAATCTTCGCGGCTCCATTCGTTAAGTTGCTCAAGAAAGAGAGTGCGGCTTGACTCAGCGACGACAAAATCTCCCGCTTCAAATCCAGCTGCCGGAGAAGGGTGAAGGTCGGCACTCCAGTCTTCGTTAGGCCCATCACTGATCAACACATTAGCGATTTCCCGATCGTCTTCATCGAGCGCGATGATGAGATCATCTGGGTTGAGCCAACTTGAGAGGAGATCGTCAAATGTCTCGCTTTCTTTTCTAATCTCGACCAACTCAAGTTTCCTCGTGGTTGTTTGAGTATCGACGCTGAACTCGCGAATCGATTCAATTTCATCTCCAAAGAACTCGATGCGAATCGGGTGGGAAAGTTGGGCAGAGAAGAAGTCGAGAATTCCGCCTCGTCGGGCAAATTGTCCCCGTTGGAAAATTTGGGGATGTTCCTCGAAGCTGCGTTCAATAAGCCAGGCCATGAGCTCTTCCGGGGAAATCTCTTGGCCGACATTTAAAGTGAGTTCAGTCTCGTTAATTGAAATGAGGGGTGGCGCCGGAGCTTGCCAGGAAGCTCTCGACAGAACTACCGGATCTGCAGGGGACTGCGCCATTCTATGGAGAGTCGCGACTCTTTCAGCTTCCCGATCTGGATCCGTTAATTCCTCTTCGACTATAACGGTTGGATCATCCAGAATAAGAGCAGAGCTTTTCCAGAAGGCTAATTCTCCTGCTATTTGATCGCGCCGGCGGGCGTGTGGTGTGAAAATCCAGGTTCGTCCCGGCCCAGTTGCTTTTCTTTTGGCGAGTAGGGCTGTGATTAAGTATCCTTGCGCTGAGCTGTCACATCCTCCGAGAATGAGAGGCTTGTCCTTAACAGTAGGCATGGCCTCCCACGTGGAAAGGGCCATTCCCCGCCACTCTTCTTTCGTGGAACCGCCGTTCACAGGGAAGGCTATAATGCCGGGGATCCGCTAGTGCAATGGAGTCCTTTCGTAAAAAAGTGTAAAGATTCACTTGTCAAAGATCTCAAGCCATCCTAAAGCTCCGCCGCACTAAACTTCAATTTAGCGCCGAAAATTCCAACCTAATGCGCAGATAGCTCAGTTGGTAGAGCAGTTGGCTTTTAACCAATTGGTCCTGGGTTCGAGTCCCAGTCTGCGTACCA
>JAKMGP010000150.1 GCA_022424905.1 Akkermansiaceae bacterium
GTCGAAACGTCATTCGCCATTACATAAATGGCACCCCGAATTATCTTCTCTTCACCCGCCTCCAAACCACCGATCCGAAAGTCCGAATGCAGACAACGAATCACTCCTTGAAAAAGCTCCTGATAAGGATCCCAAGCGGTGGCCATCAACCATTTTTTGTCGGCAGAAATACAGCCAATCAATCCATTTGAAGGTTGGTCTATTGAAAGCGGGCGCGGGTTGACATCCGTTTTTGGAACGTGACAAGGACACCAAACTTGGCCCGGCACGTAACGCGCACTTGTCGCCCAGTTATCAGTGGGCATGAAGGATTTCTTATCGTTGAGAAAAACAAATGAGTCCTTGAGGTAAGCATACTTGTTTGCATCATTGAGGGTCCCCGTAAACTCTCCGACCCGAATACAAGGTTGACCCCAATGGGCCTCAGATTTCTGACTGGTGGGGTTCTTAGCAATAAGACGAAATGAAACCTTATCTCCCTCGGCTTTAATTAGATGATCAATGATCACGCCATCAGCTAGTTGGCACCTCAATTTAATTTCAGTTTCAGTCGCAGAAAGGAGCTTGGTCTCATGATCAATCACAGTCTCATTCCACTCCCGATCAGTTGATCCCAGACGGCAGTAGGCTTCAAGATACCAAACCTCAAGTGCCCCGCCCGGATTCCGGTCGTCGATGACCCTTAAAAAGTCCTCCTTCCAGCTGATCGTCAACTTTCCAGAAAGACCACCGCTGAAAAAAAGCAGCATAAAAACAACAATCCGCATGGCGGAAACTTTAACGATCGACCACAACAAAGCGAAGGTTTTACTTCGACAGCCCTGCATGGAGTCTCGACTCTATTACAATGGACCTCACGAACCTCGCAAGGTCATAACCTCCCTTCGTTTACTAAAAACCTCAGCTATCTGTAGACAGCCGAGCGTTCCCCAAAGATTAGCCGTTCCCATGTGATTTTTTCAATCCCCAGGCTACTCCGAGAGGCCCCAACATCACACAAGTGATTGAGATTGCCCAATCGTCCCAAATCTTATTAGCAAAAGAAAAAACTCCGAACGCTCCCGCGAGACCCGCCAGCAAGCCCAGCCATTTGTTTCTTTGATGCTCCTCTATCCGCTTCTGAGCCTCATTGGGAGAGACAAACGGCAAATTAAAGTCATGACCAGATCCAATCAGCAGTTTACCGCTGCCCTCTTTAGAAAAATCTTCATCAAAATCCACAACATTCATTTTTGGTGAACCATTGTTCACTTCGCTCCGAAAGGTAGCGAAACCGACAACCTCAACGCACCAAGCCGCAACCAACAATCCGCAAACTCCAATTAGCCGAAAAATGTGAATGCCTTCCATGACTTATCCTAAGGCTGTTTCGCATGGATCGCCAAGCGATACAAGTGGCGAAGCCAAAATAGTCACCAGAAAGATTTCTTCCCTCTTACCTAACCAAGATCTGATCTTTCAGAACTATCCTCTAAGCTAGGAATAAAAATAATGATGACGGCATAGATGTTTATGATCTACTTCTCATCAAATTAACCATTTAGTGATCAACAAATGACAAAATTTATAATCATCTTTTGCAGCCTCTTAGGCTTCACGCCTGCCATCGCCAAAGATTCCATCCGGATTGGCCTGATTGGCCTCGACACCTCTCACGTCACGGCTTTCACAAAGATCATCAATGATGTAACTGCCAAGGACCACATAAAGGGAGCCAAAGTGGTCGCAGCCTTCAAAGGTGGAAGCCCCGACATTGAATCTAGCATCTCACGAGTCGATGGCTTCACTAAAACTCTGAAGCAAAACTTTGGGGTAGAGATTTGTCAAACGATTGAAGAACTCTGCGGAAAAGTAGACGCCGTTATGATCGAAAGTGTCGATGGTCGACCCCATCTTGCACAAGCAAGGCCAGTTATTGCGGCAGGACTGCCCCTCTTCCTAGACAAACCCGTTGCTGGAAGTCTCAGTGACACTCTGAAAATCTACCACCTTGCCAAAAAGGCAGGAGTCCCGATCTTCTCATCTTCCTCGCTTCGATACGGGAAAAGCACCCAGGCTGTTCGCGGAGGCTCAATTGGAAAAGTCACTTACGCTCGCTGTTCCAGTCCAGCCAAAATCGAACCTCACCATCCCGACCTTTTTTGGTATGGCGTCCACGGCTGCGAGTCACTCTTCACGGTAATGGGAACTGGATGCCAATCAGTGATTCGCAGAACGACCCCCGAGGGATTGATCGAGGTTGAGGGCACTTGGGCAGGTGGTCGGATTGGTATCTTCAGAGAAGGTAAAGGCTACTCTGGCGTTGCTCGAAACTCGAAGGGTGAAGAGGCCCTTGTCGGAGCCTATGATGGATACGCCCCCTTGGTTGCCGAGGTCATAAGATTTTTCAAGACAAAGCAGCCGCCCGTTTCAGCAGCTGAGACCATTGAATTGTTCGCTTTCATGGAAGCCGCCGATGAAAGTAAACGCCGGGAAGGCAAAGCCGTAACCATCAACGAAGTTCTCGCCAAGGCAGCACAGAAATAAACATAGTAGTTTTAAGGCTCTTCACCCTAATCCAAAAACTTCCCAGCTTACCTTAGCGAAGAATAGCTCTCTATTTCATTAACAAATTCACGACTGATTCCCTAATTTAGCACTTCAATGATCCGTCTTCTCATTTTCATCTTTTCAGGTTCCATTCTTCACTCGGAAGAACTCTCTCTATTTCCGTCGGACTCCCTAGATGATTGGACCGCTAAAGGAAGCGCTAAGTGGTCTTACCAAGATGGCACCCTCTCAGGCGGTCAGGATGGCGACCCCAAGCGCTCTGGACTCCTGATTTCTAAAGCGAAATATCAAGACTTCGATCTCAGTCTAGACTTCAAAATTGATGAACACGGCAAGTATAATAGCGGTATCTATCTCCGCTATCATTCGGAACAAAGAGGTGATCGCCTTCAAGTTAACATCGGGCGAGGTGCGGCTGATGAACCTGTGGGCCTCTATCTCAATGACTGGCTGGACAAGGGCGACACCAAAGATGAATTTCGGAAGCCCAAAGTCTGGAATTCACTGCGTATAAAAGCTCTCGGCCCTCATATTCAGGTCTGGCTCAATGGGAAAAAAATTGTTGATTTCCAAGATGCTCAACGCCTCGCAAAGCACCTCGCTCCAGGCCACTTCGCCATTCAAACCTATGGCGCCGAAGGCCACGCAGGCTGGGTTAAGTTCCGCAAAATGAGGATCAAGACAGTTAAGTAGAGGAACTAAAAACCGCCTTTAAACGGTAAAGGCCGACCCGTCTATCTCCCTAAAAAATAGCCGCCCGAAAAATCCCGCAGTTTTTCGTTCCCCTACCCCGCTCATAAAGCTCATTGCTAAAATCACTCATTTTATCTCCATGCTAGGCTTCAGCAGGCTTATTATCGCTGGTGAGTCCTCCAAAAGTGTTTCTCTCCCTCTAAATCAATCCACAGCTTTAAGGGTAAAATTCCACACTTAATTTCCACGTCGCTTTTTGATTCTAAATTTCGCCCGACTCGACTAACCCTCCCTCGTGCTCGCTGTCAAAAACCTCCGCGTGGAATTCGGACCCCGTGTGATCTTCAAAGACCTTACCTTCTCTATTGTTGAAAAGGAGCGCATCGCTTTCGCTGGGCACAATGGGGCCGGGAAATCTACCCTCATGAAGTGCATAGGCGGTGTCTTAGAACCCAATGCCGGCGAGATCACCAAGCCAAAACACCACCGGATCGGTTATCTTCCCCAAGAAGGGATCCATATTAAGGGCATCTCACTTTATGATGAAGTTGAATCCGCCTTTGCCGAAACCAAAGCCATCCAGGATGATATTGAGCGCTACTCCACCGAGCTCGAGAAGCTTGATCCTCGCTCGGCGCCCTTCTCCGATCTTCTCAACAAGATTGGAGAGCTAGAACTCAGGCTCGATGGGCATGACCCCTCACGTATGAGGCCTAAAATCCAAGCTGTCCTAACTGGCCTCGGCTTTAAGCACGATGACTTTGCTCGCGACTGCGGCGAGTTCTCTGGTGGTTGGCAGATGCGCATCGCCATGGCTAAACTCTTCCTTGCTGAACCTGAAGTCCTTCTTCTCGACGAACCAACCAACCACCTCGATATCAACGCTCAGCGCTTCATGGAATCCTACCTCCACAGCTACAAGGGCGCAATCATCCTCATCTCTCATGACCGCTCCATGATGGACGGCCTCACCACCCGCACGATCGCATTCCACCACGGCCGTGCCGAGGAATTTACAGGCAATTACTCATCCTACGAAACCCAGCTCAAGGAGCGTCAGGATAATCTTCGCAAACAAAAGATAAACCAAGATCGCGAGATCGCCAAAACAGAACAGTTCATCAATCGCTTCCGTGCCCAAGCCAACAAAGCATCGCAAGTCCAATCTCGCATCAAGCAGCTCGCTAAGATCGAGCGTATCGAGATCGACGCTGAAGACTCAGTAATGTCTTTCCGCTTTCCTGATCCTCCCGCCTCCACCCACCTTGTCGCTAAGCTCGAAAATGCCGCTCAACAATACGGCGATCTCAGCGTCTTCAGAGATCTTGATCTTGAGGTCACGCGGGGAGAGAAAATTGCCATTGTTGGTCCAAACGGTGCCGGGAAATCGACTTTTTGTCGTATGATCACCGGCGAAG
>JAKMGP010000154.1 GCA_022424905.1 Akkermansiaceae bacterium
GAATGGCCTTGGTATTTAGAAGGGTAGCTGCCATCGCCTATTTCGAGAAAGGTTGGCAAGAAATCGATGATGTGCCCGACCTGATTTGTCAGGGAGTTTTTTGGGATGGTCCCAGGCCAATACGCAATGAGAGGAGTGGCGATTCCGCCTTCATGCATTCGAGATTTGTAGCGGCGAAAAGGCGCGTTTTGGGCATAAGCCCAGCTTGGACCAACGTGCGAGTAGTATTCCTTGGGACCTGGGACGTGAGCGATATTATTTTCACCGCCTGGTGATTCCGCACAACTGCCGTTGTCGGATAGGAAGAGGATGAGTGTGTTGTTTGCCTCGCCTGATTTTTTTATGGCGGATAGGATGCGTCCAATATTTTGGTCCACGTTGTCGACCATTGCGGCGTAAACTTCCATTCGTAGATTTTGCCAGTCTTTGTTTTTGGCGTTGTTCCAAGGTTGAGCCTCCGGTTCACGGGGAGGGAGCTTCCAGTCGGGGTTCACGAGTCCGAGCTCAAGGGTTTTTTGGTGACGGCGTTTTTGCAGCTCGTCCCAGCCTTTCGAGAATTTGCCTTTGTATTTTGCAATATCTTTTGGCTTAGCATGCAGTGGGTAGTGAGGAGCAGTGTAGGGGACGTAGACTAGGTATGGTGCTTTATTCGTAGAAAATTCATTGATCATCTGGATGGCGTGATCGGTGAAGGCATCGGTTAGATAATAATCGTCGGGGAATTTTGTGATAAGCTTATCATTCTGGCCGAAGACGCGCTTGCGGCTGCCTTTGAAACTTGGGTCTTGGATTGTAGGGTCGAAGAAATTGCAGGCTCCATCCCAAAGCCCATAGGACAGGTCGAAGCCTCGGTCAAAGGGTCGATGAGGTTTGCGGCTTCCATTGTGCCATTTCCCGCTGATGCCAGTTTGGTAGCCAGCAAGTTTCATGGCCTCGCCCAGCGTGATCATTTGATCATTAAGGAGCTCAATCCCTCGCCCACCTTGTCTCGGGTAGAGGCCGGTGAGCAGGGTGGCTCGGGTGGTGGTGCATTTCGCATTATTGTAGAACTGCCGGAAACGCAGGCCATTTGCGGCCATTTTATCAAGATTGGGGGTTTCAATGATCTCGGCTCCATAGGGCCCGATATCGGACCAGCCCATGTCGTCGACCATTATTAATACGATATTAGGCTTCTTTTTTGCGAAGGCAAAAGAAGCCAATAGAGTCAGAGCTATTAAAATTGATGATTTCATTGAACGTCCTGTGGAGATGAAAATATAGGAAGAATGGTAATAATTGTCATTTTCTAGACCGAAGTTGAGGTAAGCGAGGGGGGGTATGGATTTTTTTGCTCTATCTGGTATTTATTCTACTCGCACATTTAATGTTCCTGTTATTCTAAATGGTTCTCATCCTTTTAGAAATTAGATCTCTAGAATTCAATTTTTTCACTCCTTCAGATCGGTTCCTTTTGATTAGCGAGGCTTTTCAAAAATAGGAACAAAATTACTTGTTATCAAGTATGAGGAGGCTGTAATCCACAAATGAAAAGGCTCTTACTTTGGATAGCAACCTTTGGATTACCTTTCTCTTTACTCGGAGATACTCTGGGGCACTGGAGATTTGATGAATCAGATGCTTCAGTTGGGGGGATCATCCTTTCAGGAATAAACGTTGCTAGTGAGGGGACCTATGATGCGATCGTTGCTGGAGGGAATCCTCTATATTCCGATGATATCCCATCCACGGAAATCTTCGATCCGATTACTAATTCGACTTTAGCAAACAAATTTTCTTTAGACGCTTCTGCCGCTAATTCTCAGTTTGCGGTTGCTCAAAATACCACTTTTGATAGTTCATTTACGGTCGAATTTTTTGTAAAGTATATTGAAGCTCCGCCTTCTTACCAAAGTATCATGACTCGCCGAGAGGCTAGAGATCTTGGGTGGCAGATCGATTTTGATCACGGCTCGGGCTATGTCTTTGGTCGTAGTCGCAGCCGCTGGGACACTCCCGCGGGGGATCCAGACAATGTTGATGATCGCGATGTAGACGAGAATGTTAATTTTGTGGTTGGACCAGTGGGAAATCAAAATGCTCCCAAGGTCTTTATAGATACGGGAGCTAAGGATCCTCTCGGCGCTGATGTTGGCCCCCAAAATACGGGTAATACAAGTGATTACATCTATGATACTGCAAGCCTGAATCCTAATGAATTAGACGTTTCTCTTCAGGGAGATGGTTTAAACGACGACCAGGATTGGCATCATGTTGCCCTAACTT
>JAKMGP010000264.1 GCA_022424905.1 Akkermansiaceae bacterium
GTTTTTTCCTGCTCGATTGGATACCGGAGCAATGGGCTAAGCCGGTAATTGGAAGCATCATTCTCTTTATGGTGGCGCTGCAATTAATCCGGCAGGGTGCGTCTGAATTTTTTGATAAGCTTGCACACTCCAATGGATTTGGCGCGGCAGCGGGAAGTTTTGCGGGGATTGCGACGACGATTGCTAATGCCGCTGGGCCCGTCTTCCAGCTCTACTTTCTGGCAAGACGACTTCCGAAAATGGAGTTAATTGGAATTGGGGCGCGTTTCTTCCTCCTCATCAATTTGATTAAGTTACCTTTCATGGGAGGATTGAACTTCACCACGCCAGAAAGCCTCCTGCTGAATGTCAAGTTGGTCCCGTTGATTCTAATTGGGATTTTTCTCGGACGCCATCTCCTCCAGCTGATCTCTCAGCGAGTCTTTGAATGGATGATTATCGGATTTGCGATCCTTGCAGGGGTGCGACTGATCTGGGTTGGTTAGCGCGAATGGCCTTTTAGGTGTTGAAGACGTTTGTAGTTTTGAAAGGCGAAATACCCGAACAGGATAGCGATAAATAATTTTTGGAGAAATAAGAGAGCCGCAACTGCAACAAGCGCACCTGTAACCATTCCTACGGTCCAGACCTTCTTAGGCGATCTTTCGATAGACGCATAAATTTGTCCGCCATCTAGGGGGAATACGGGAAGAAGATTCATAAGGCTCCACCATAAATTGACCCATAAAAGTTTATCTAGCATATACAAAACGGGGGGATTCATCTCCTTGAGCGCTATATAAGTCTCGGGGTAGATTTCAGTCTTGTGAAATAGCAGATACATCGTGAGGTCGGAGCCAACAGCGAATCCATAGGTGGCGCAGCAAATCAGGACGATCAGCCCAAAGAATCCGAGGCCTGCCAGTGGCCCAGCCCAAGTGACCCAGAAGCTTTGTTTTTGGGTAAGCTGGGTGTTTGGATAAGCTAACCCACCCATGCCCCACAGCTTGATGGAAGGGGTGACTCCCGTCATCTTCCTGCTCGTGAGAGCGTGCCCAAGTTCATGAACCAGGATGGAAACCAGGAGAACAATAATCCAGAGGAGAATCATGAGGAAATCTTCACGAGAAGTGATCGCAAGACCACCTCCTAGAAAAAACCCCATAAGCCAAAACCATGGTTCTATTCGAACGGGAATCTTGAAAAGCTTGAAGTTGAGCACTGGCGAATTCTATGACGTTTGGAGAAGGCGGCAACCAAAAGAAGATTGAACCTTCTGATGAGGTAAGGATTGCCCGCTTTCGCGGGATCTGCTACGGCCCCTTCTGAAATGACGACGGAGACGCTGAAGGAGGTGCGCGTTTTTGCCCCTGCGACGGTGGCAAACGTGGCATGTGGTTACGATGTTCTTGGCTTTGCGATTGATGCTCCGGGAGATGAAGTAGTGGCGCGCCACACGGATGAACCTGGATTGCGAATTGCCAAAATTACCGGGGACGGTGGGAAACTTCCTTTGGAGGCTGAAAAAAACACGGCTGGAGTCGCTGCTTATGATTTGTTGAAGCATCTCGGTATGCTCGACTTGGGAATTGAGTTGGAAATTCATAAAAAGATGCCCTTTGGGAGCGGGTTGGGATCGAGTGCTGCGAGTGCGGTTGCGGGGGCATATGCGGTCAATAAGCTGATTGGGGAACCACTGACGAAGAAACAGCTTCTTCCATTTGCGATGGCAGGGGAAGCGAGTGCGGACGGTGCTTGGCACGCAGACAACGTGGGGCCCTGTCTTTTGGGTGGAATTGTATTTATCCGTGACAACCAGGAGCTGGATATCGCACAGCTCCCGGTTCCTAAGGATCTTTGGGCGGCGGTGGTTCATCCAGATATCGAGATCCTAACGAAAGTTGCGCGTGGAATTCTTCCGGCCGAAGTGCCGCTGGCAAATGTCACCCAGCAAATCGGGAATCTAGGAGGCCTGATTTGCGGATTAATTCAGGAAGATTATGGAATGATCAGCCGCTCGGTGCATGATGTCATCGCTGAACCTAGACGGCAGAAATTGATTCCAGAATTTTATCAGGCAAAACGTTCGGCGATGGCTGCAGGAGCGCTTGGCTTTAGCATCTCCGGAGCTGGTCCTAGTGTGTTTGGTCTCTGTGAGGGTGAAGAATCTGCACAGAGGGTGGGCGAGGCAATTAAGGAGGTTTTCTCGAAAGTTGACCTTGGAAATCAGCTTTATGTCTCGAGAGTAAATCAGACTGGCGTCATGGTGATTGGGTAGATTGAGCAATGCCCCAAAAGTTTTATAGCACTAAGAGTCCTGGTCAATTTGTTGACCTGAAGGAAGCGGTGCTGCGTTCTCTTCCTTCCGACAATGGGCTTTATATGCCAGAATATATTGACCCTTTACCGGCTCACTTCTGGGAGAATTGGAGGGACCTTTCGTTGCCTGAGATCGGTTTTGAGGTAGCAAAGATGATCTTTCGGGACAGTGTCCCGGAGAAGCAGCTCGAGAAAATCGTGCATCAATCAGCCAACTTTCCTGCGCCTCTCGTAACCTTAAAGGAGCGGGAACATATCCTCGAACTCTTTCATGGACCAACCCTTGCCTTTAAAGATTTTGGAGCCCGCTTCATGGCTCGCCTGATGGGGTGGTTGACACGTGAAGATGAAGGGTTGTTGACGGTGCTGGTTGCAACTAGTGGTGATACCGGAGGAGCCGTGGCGAGTGCTTTTCATAATGTGCCCGGAACGCGGGTTGTTATTCTATATCCAAAAGGAAAGGTGAGTGACCTTCAGGAAAAGCAGCTGACTACTCTTGGAGGGAATATTACTTCTTTAGAGGTCGATGGGACTTTTGATGATTGTCAGAGGCTCGTAAAGTCGACTTTTCTCAAGCGTGAGATGGCAGAGGATTTGAATCTCACCTCTGCGAACTCGATCAACATTTCGCGATTAGTTCCGCAGAGTTTTTATTATTTCGAGGCTGCGAGAAAGTTGCCCCTTGGTGTGCAACCAACCTTTGTCATTCCGAGTGGTAATTTTGGAAATCTTACGGCGGGTTTGCTTGCGGAAAAACTCGGTTTGGAGGTCGAACGTTTTGTGGCAGCTACGAACCGTAATGACGTTATTCCCACCTATTTGCAGGAAGGGGAATATCGCCCAAGGCCGAGTGTGGCAACAATTTCCAATGCGATGGATGTGGGTGCTCCGAGTAATTTCGCGAGGATGGAAGATATTTTTGGGAACGAGTGGAAATCAATGAGGGCGCGGGTTGCTGGCTTCTCTTATGACGACCAGATGACGCGTGAAGCGATTCGGCGAATTAAAGTAGAAACGGGCTACACTCTTGAGCCACACGGGGCTGTCGGTTGGCTGGCTGCAGAAGAGTGGCGAAAACTAAATCCGGAAGCGCATACAGTGGTTTTGGAAACAGCTCACCCCGCAAAATTTCTTGATGTCATGGAGGAGGAGCTTGGCGAAGGGGCGGTGGCGGTGCCCGAGCGCTTAGGTTGTCTCGCTAATCTAGAAAAGGTTGCGATACCGATGGCACCGGATGAAGAAGTGTTCGTGGAATGGTTGCGCTCAATGGGTTAGTCTCGAGTTTCTCGATTTCCACCGTGTTAGTGCTCGAGGGGAAACATGAAAAACGCCGCTCGGATTTCTCCGGCGGCGTTGTTGAGTGATAGATAGAAAATCGAGTTATCCTGTGTAGGATCCCTCCACACGGGCGGCAACGTCCCGGTAGCCGTAATCGATTTCGTAGATCTGCTTGAAGCAACCAAGAGCCTCTTCCTTCTTCTCAGCCTTGGTGTAGATGACACCTAATTCGTAGAGGATTTCTTTCTTGGTGTTGTCCATTTGGGTGAGCTCGTCGTTGGCATCTTTAAGCTGCTTAATTGCAAGGTCATTCATGCCCTTTGCGTCGAATGTCCGACCAAGCAGAAGGAGCACTTTAGTACGAATGTGGGGGTTACGAGTGGCCTGTTGAAGGTGTGGAATGGCATCACTATATTCTCCGGCATCATAAAGAGCCTGACCAAGATCGAAGCGCATTTTGGGGTCGGTAGGGTTCTGTTTCACTCGCTCCTGACATTCCCCGAGGCGCTCAACAACGCGGGATTGCTGAATCTCCTTCAGCTGGTCCTGCAATTCTTGATTGTTTGGATCATCAGCGGCAGCTGCTTCAACATCCTTGATGTATTGGTCAGCGGCCTTGTCCTTAATTTCGTTGGCTTTGGCGCGCAGGGCGACATCTCCGTTAGAAAGTTCATGGGCCCAACTGTAAAATGAGTGACAGGTATTCCAGTCCTCAAGTTGCTCGTAAGTTTGGGCGAGCTGCTTCACGAGCGCGAGATTATTGGGATCTGCTTCGTATTGCGCGGCGAGTTCGCCAGCCCGCTCTTCTAACTGTTCCTTAGTGAGAGCGGTTCGGGAGGCCTTCTCTAGTTCTGCGGCCTCATCAGTTTTCACCATGTCTTGAAAACTAGAGTTTTCAGACATCCGATTTTGCTGCATTGAGGCTTTTGCCGAGCAGTCTTTCTCACCGCGCACCGCTTCGCCATCGCCGGGGTCCTGCTTTACGATCTCGCGATAGACTCTGGAAGCATCGAGGTGCATTTCGCGATTAACATAAAATTGAGCCAATTTGTGAGCAACCTTGGTATTCTCGGGGCTACCTGTTTTGGCAGTTTCGAGTGCGAAGGCTGCGGTATCGAGAAGGTTCATGTTAAGAGCGATCTCGTAGAAGGCTTCGTTGATACCACAATTGAAAGGGTCCTTTTCAAGTTCTTTTTCGATTGCGATCAGCGCTCCCACAGAATCTTTTTTTGCCTGTCGTATAAAGGAGCCACCACCCCCTCCGCTGGTCCCAAAGAGACCTTTTTTGGCTGTGCCCGGAGTTGCGCCGGATTCGATGATTTCGGCTTGTCGGACTAGTTTGCGGGCATTTAAAAACCCGGGCTCTTCTTTGAGGATGGCCTGAAGGAATTTGATGGCGTATCCGTGGTTGTTTCTTTCAACACTGGCTTTTGCATTCTTCCAGTGGTCCTTGAGGGCGGCTGGTAATTCGTCCTCAGTGATCTCTCGAATTTCTTTCGTTTCTGACATGATCTTGGTGTGTGGGTAGGTGTGTGGGTAGGTGGTTTTCAGTAATCAAGCGACAAACGGATGACTTGGCAAGTACCCAAGATCGCTAGTCTAGATTCTTGAGCATGAAAGGCTTTGATCCATTGCTTCAGCAGGATTTTCAGAGGGGCTGGTTCCAACAACAACGGCAGGAACCCCAGCGACTGTCTTTTGGGGTGCTACGTCATCGAGGACCACACTTCCAGCCCCGATTTTGGCACCTTTGCCAATTTCAACGGGACCAAGAATCTTGGCTCCGGAGCCAATCATCACGCCCGAGCGGATAAGTGGGTGCCGATTCCCCGATGTTTTTCCGGTTCCGCCAAGTGTGACTTCGTGCAAAATTGAAACATTATCCTCTACAATGGAAGTTTCTCCAATCACGACGCTAGTAGCATGATCGAGGAAAATACCGCAGCCCAACTGAGCGGCCGGGTGAATATCAACTCCGAAAACCTCGGAAGCGAGACTTTGAAAGTAGTAGGCCAAATCGTGTCGCTTATTTTTCCACATTCGGTGTCCCAGGCGATAAGTTGCTAGTGCTAAGAAGCCTTTGTAATAAAGGATGGGCTGAGTCAGAGAATGACAAGCTGGGTCACGTTCATTGATTGCAATCAGGTCGGACACCATACTTGATACGAGCTCGGGGTGGTCTACTAGAATCTCCTCCAATAAGGGGAGGAGTTCATCACGTGTCATGTCTTCTCGCGCTAGTTTTCGTGAAAGGCGGGCTGCAACAGAGCAGGCGATGGAGTTCCGCGAAATGAAAATGTCCTCTATGAGTGCGGTAAGGCGGTGCTCAGAGCTCGAGATCTGGCGAGCTTCGTCTTGGATCGTTTTCCAAACTAGATCGAGGTCTGGTTTCCCCTCTGCACACAAGAGATTACTCTTAGAGATGGTGTTTTGAGGAGCTTTGTGGTTTCCTTTCATCAGTGAGGATTTCGCAGAAATTAGATTATGCAAGTCGCGCAGTTGTTCATCTGGCAAAAAAGCACGATGGTCAATCGGTTACTCGTGCAGACGATATTGCAGAGAGCGAGGGGATACCATCTAGTTTTTTAGCTCAAATCCTTCATGAATTAAAAAGAACCGGAGTGGTCACCAGTCGGCGTGGTAAAACCGGGGGGTGGAAGCTCGTTGAGCCCCCGGCGGATATCAGCCTTCTCAGAGTTGTGGAGGCTTTGGAGCCAGAAGCACTCGGGCAGATCCCTGAGCCAACCGGAGAGTCCGGAGTCGCTGTAAAAAATCTTTGGGAGAGCGTCCGTGAAAGCAGTCGGCAGATTTTAGCTAAGAATACACTCGAAACGTTGGCGGCGGAGGATGAGCCGATGTTCTATATCTAGTTGGAAAATCTCACCCATTATTATCGATTAAATCAGGATATGCGGCTCGTGCAGCTTCATGGCTGAGGTGGTAAATCTCGGCGCTGGTTGGCATTGCCAGAGCTTCATCGGCGAGTGTTTTACATTCACCAAAGTCTAGGGATAAGAGAGCTTTTCGGACAGGAGCAATCTCATGAGGTCCGACCGAAAGCTCGTCTATGCCAAGCCCCACAAGTAAAGGGATAAGGCTTAGATCTGCCGCCATTTCTCCGCAAATCCCAGTCCAGATACCGGCCCGGGAAGCTGCGTCAGTGGTCATTTTGATCATTCGAATGACGGCGGGGTGGGTGGAGCGGTAAAGCTTTGCAACGCGATTATTGATACGGTCGACCGCTACGGTGTATTGGATTAAATCATTTGTTCCAATCGAGAAAAAATCGACCTCTTGGGCGATCTCATCTGCTACGAGAACAGCCGATGGGATTTCAATCATCGCTCCAATTTCGAGGTTGGCATCGAACTTGCAGCCTTCGGCCTCTAGTTCGGCCATGCACTCTTTGACAAGGGTCTGACAACGTCGAGTCTCGCTGATGCCAGAAATAAAAGGGAACATCATGCCGATTTTACCGTGAGCACTTGCGCGAAGAATGGCTCGAAGTTGCTCTTTAAAAAAGTCAGGCCGATCCAGTGAGACCCGAATGCCCCGCCAACCTAGGAATGGGTTGGGTTCAGGTTCGATCAGAGGCTCGGTCGATAGCTTATCTCCCCCGGAGTCGAGTGTGCGAATGATTGCAGGCTGGGAGCCTGTTCGTTTTGCAAGCTCGATGTAGATTTCTGTTTGGTCTTCTTCAGTGGGGGAATACCCAGTTTCAAGGAGGAAAAACTCAGTTCGAAACAGGCCGACGCCTTCCGCTCGGTTATCTTGAACAAGGTCGAGTTCGTGGGTGAATTCGATATTTGCTGAAAGGGTGATATGTCGGCCGTCCTTGGTCGTGCTTTCCTGATCGCGAAGCGCCTCGAGTGCTTTGCGTTGCTCTCGCTTCCGATTAGCGAGGGAACGATAATGCCGGATGGTCTCCTCCGAGGGATGCACGATAAATTTCCCGCTGTATCCATCTACAATGGCCGGGGCGAGAGCCGTGATTTCAACAATCACCTTTCCTAATCCGACAATCGCGGGAATACCCAAGGCCCGTGCAAGAATTGCAGTGTGCGAATTCGCGCTCCCTTCTTCAGTTACAAAACCAAGTAATTTGCTACGGTCTATTGATGCGGTGTCTGACGGGGTTAAATCATAAGCGGCGAATAGGTGCTGGTGATCTAGTCCGACGATATTGGTTGCGGCTTCGAAATTTCTAAGCACTCGCTGTGAGACATCTTCAATGTCGATGGTTCTCTCACGGAGGTAGGGGTCGGAGATGCGGCGCATAGCCTCAAGGACTGTCTGCATCACTGCATAAAAACAATATTCGGCATTTTGCTTTCGATTTTCAATGGCGAGCTCAACTTTTGTTTGCAGGCTCGGATCGTCGAGAACCATGCCGTGTGCTTCGAAAACCAAGCCCTCACCGCCACCAGCGACTTCATCAATCTTAGTTTTCAGGCTAGCGAGCTGTTGTCTCGTGATATCAAAAGCAGTTGCAAGCCGCTCCTTTTCGGGTTGGAGCTCATCTTCCGGAATCTCGTAAACATTTGGGGCGGAAAAACCTCGGGCGGCAACATGAACTGGACCAAAAGCGATTCCACGGGACGCAGGGGTACCGCAAAATATTTTTTCCTTTGGTGATTCCTCCGCCATCTATTGGTCAGGAGCCTGACGAGTTCAACTCGTTCGGTCAATCACAAGCAAATGGAAGGGAGGCTGACTCTAAGTCGTTGTAGTTTCCTCAAAATTTCTTTCGATTAAATCCCCAAGAGCAGTAAGAGCCTCGGCCTCTTGGGCACCTTCAGTGGTTATGGAGATGACTGAACCATGCCCCGCAGCTAGCATCATCAGACCAAGAATACTTTTTCCATCGACTTCATCGTCGTCTTTCTCCACGCGAATATCGCATGGAAAACTGTTCGCGATTTTAACGAATTGCGCGGCAGGCCGGGCATGGATTCCAAGTTGATTGGTGATAGTAAAATCTTTACGGGGCATAAATACGTCTGGTGACGTCACCATTCTGTATTCCGAAATCACCCTCGCAAAGATAAATATTTTACAATGAAATCTCTTGATGCCGATTGCCAGTCTTAGGAGTGATGGGCTTTTATTGTCAGGGGGAGCAGGGCTGGAGGCTCTAGATAAGCGGGTTGATAGAAGTTATCGGGAGGTTCATTGAAGTCATATTCTTTTGGTTTGAACTCGCTGGATGAGAAAGATTCATTGAAACTTGGGGCTTTGTGTGGGTGAGAAATGGCCAGACATTGTTCATTCCATCCGCTTGACTTTCGCTAACGATAAACGAAAAATCCAAATGTGGAAAAGCCGAGGATTCCTGGAAAAACTATCTATCGACTCTCTATCTACCATCGTTGTCTACGACGATTGGAGGATAATTCAATTGAGACCGTGAGTTCATCAAGTCTAGCCAAGGCGGCTGGTGTGAATCCAGCCCAGCTTCGCCGCGACTTAGGATATCTAGGGACTTTTGGCACCCGAGGGCTGGGATATCCGGTTATTGAACTTGCCGAGGCGATTCGTGAGGTTTTGGGCCGGGAGCATCTGCAGCCCGTGATTTTAGTCGGGGTTGGTAATCTTGGGGCGGCGCTGCTCCGGTATGATGGCTTTAAAAAAGAGGGGTTTGAACCAGTTGCAGCATTCGACACAGTTCCTGAAGCTGTGATTCTTCGGGGGATTAATGTGCCGGTCCATCATGTTGATGAGATGCCGACTTTTATTCGCGAAAACAAGGTCAAGCTGGCGGTGCTTTCGGTGCCTGCAGCCCACGCTCAAGAGGTTACCAATGAACTAGTCGATGCCGGAATTCAAGGGATTTTGAGCTTTTCACCGACCGTTCTTGAAGTCCCTGCTTCGGTCACAGTGAACAGTGTTGATCTTGCTCTTGAGTTAGAGCAGGTCAGTCTTTTCACCAAAAATGATGGGCGGTCTGGCGGTGATACAGCATCTATTTCCTAGATGCTATTGTTTAGCAGCCTGATATCTTAAAAATAAGTCGTCACACTTTTTTTGGTGTACGATGATCTTAGGGGCAATAGACGGGTCATCTTTGTTAAGTGAGCTGAGCGCCGCTAGTTCGGAGCGGGCTTGAATCAGACTCGTATTGATGGAAGCAGCCTTCCATTTCTTGAGGCGTCCAGCAATTTGAGATCTTTTAACCATCGCCTCTGTGATCACTTCTTTTGCCGCTACCGAGATCTTTTCTTGGTCCTGAACAGTCTTGTTGAGAACTTCAAGTTGCTTTTCGATCGTGAGGATTTTGGCGTTTGTGGCCTTTATTTTAGCAAGTTTTGCGCCCTTGTCTTTGGTTGCCTGGTTACGTTGCGTGATGAGTTGTTGATGTTCCGTGGCGAGTTGCTCATTTCGCGCATTGAGCCGAGGTATTTCAGCATTCAGGTTTTCGATAGAGGCTGCGTGGGTCACGATGAGCTTGTTGAGGTCAGCTATTTTCTCACTATATCGCTGAACGACCTGTCTTGCTAGACCTTCGATTTGCTCGGCTACAATCAAAAGATTCTTGGTTTCGATGTTTTTTGGGGCTCTGTTCGAGGCCTCTCGCTTTTTGAGGGTATCTTGAGAGGCGGCTACAAGGGTCCGATCTGCTGCAATACGCTCTTGTTCTAGCTTTTGTCCTTCGGCAGTTAGCTTTGACCACTCTTGCTCAGTTTTTATTTTTTGTTGGGTCGTTTCTTTGGTGTTTTGTGCGATTTGGTCACGATCTTTAAGTTTAGTCTCAACCATCAGCTCGAGTTCCTCCAATCGTTTGGAGAGCGCACTGACTTCCTGCTGAAAATCGGTGGACTCCTTTTTTAGAACTGAAATCGTGGAAATAGGGGTTTTAAGTTTTGCGAGAACAGTTTTTAGCGCGACGTCGGCAACCGTGCTTTTTTCTTGGTGCAGGACGAGTTCAGCTTCAATCGCCTTCTTGTCTTCAGAGATGGAAGCAATACGTTCCTCAATCGAAGGTGGCGTTGTCGTGAGTTCTCCGACTTTTTGAAAATCTAATGTATTCCAGACTTCGATCTGGCCATTCCAGTCAGCCGTGAAGTAGCGGCTGCCATCATGGGAGAAAGCGACTTCAGTTATCATTTCTGGGAATGGTTGGGATTGCTTTTCAAGGGTGAGGTCTGCTTTCCAAAGTTTGACGCGGCCGTCGCGAGTTGAGCAAATTAATTTTCCATTTCGTGCGTAGTCGAGTGCAAGAATTCCACCGCCAGAGGCTGTGCCTCTCTTCACCTCCTTACCTTGATTCATGTCCCAGAAACGAATCGTCCCATCCTCTGAGGCGGTTGCTACGAGATTTGAATCGGCTCTCCACTTGATATCGACAATTGCTTTCTGGTGACCGCGGAGACTGTGAAATTCGTTGCCGGTTGCGGCCTCCCAAATTTGAACGCCATTACCACGACAACCTGTTGCAAGAAGGACTCCGTCTGGGGAATAGGCGATTGCGGTGACCCAATCAGTGTGCTTTTTAATGCTTTTGAGCGGTTCGCCCTCTTGGGTGTCCCAAAGTTTGATGAGCCGTGAGGGTCCGCCGAGTGCAATACCTCCGAGATCGGCCCTAAGATCAGCAGCGAGCACGGAATCGAATTCTTTGCCCATCGTCATCATTTCTTTACCGTTGGTGATATCCCAGGTGACAGTTGTTCCTGATTTCCCACCGATCCCACCACCAGCGATTAGATATTTACCGCTAGGATGAAAGGAAATGGTCTCAGGGTTTCCTTTTGGAAATGGAAGGACGCCAATCAATTCGAGAGTATCGGAGTGATAGAGAAGAATTTGCTTCTGTCCGGTTACTGCGAGCAGAGGAGCCCAGGGACTAGCATCCATATCAGCAACGACGGTTGATCGTGTTGGTGTGACGACCGGTTCAAGAAGCAGATCTTGAGGCATTGGAGGTGGGCCTTCGGGTCTTTTCCCGGTTGGGATTGATCCCAGAGTGAAGGCTGGTTTTGGCCGTTTTTTTGCTTTCGATCCCTTGTTCTCAAGAAGTCCTCCGTCGATCCAAGTTCGGATGAGATCAGCATCCTTCTTCGCGATTTTATCGCCCTCGGGTGGCATGACGGGTTCTTCAGTATGAACGGTCACGGTGAATAGTTTTGAAGAACCACCATCTCCGGAAAGTGCAATTTTCCCACCCGAACTTCCAGCCATCGTCCCGGTGTAGGTGGAAAGGTCGAGGTCACCTTTTTTCTTGTCGGGGTTGTGACAATTTAGGCATTTCGATTCGAAGATCGGAAAGATGTGATCGTCATATGTGATCTTATCTGCCGCGCCCGATAAGGTCACCGCGACAAGGGAAATTGAGAGAGATGGTTTGAACATCCAGAGCGGGGGATCAGTGGTTGAAGAGATATTCCTTGGAGTTGAGGAGAGCCCAGAAAATGTCCTCAAGCACTACCGATTTTTCTTTTGGATCCTTCGCGTTAGCAAGAGTGTGGTTTAACTTTGAGACCTCTGCTTCGTTTGGATCGCGGGAAAGTGTCTTGCGATAAAGAGATCTCACGATTTCCTCAGGTGGCGACTTATCGTTGATCATCTTGTTGATCACTTTTCCGCGAATGATACGATTATGCACAGAGTCGCCATTGAGAAGGTGGAGCGCCTGGGAAAGGTTGGGTTCCATTTTCACTTCGCATGAGCAAACGGTCTTACGGGTGGCGCGGCCGAATGTTGTCAGAAAGTAGGTGGATGTATTTCCGTCCGCAATATTTACGGCACGTGCTCCAAGTGGAAGGCCTCGGAACTTATTTGGGGTGTCCGTTACTTGAGCCAAGGTGTCGAGGAGAACTTCGGCGCGGAGTCTACGAATGCGGGATTTTGAGAAATTCGTTTCGTCGCTCTTATTGGTTTCGTTGGCTTGAGTCGAAAGCTGATAAGTGCGTGAGGTGCAGATGTCACGGACGAGCCTTTTCATATCAAAGTTATACTCAGTAAATTTTTTACCGAGTGCCTCGAGCAATGCTGGGTTTGTTGCTGGATTTGAAATACGGACGTCATCGACCGGGTCGACAATACCGATACCGAAGAAGTGAGACCAAATAATGTTAGACACGTTTCGAGCAAACCAAGTATTTCCGGGCTTGGTCAACCATTCTGCTACTGCTTTACGCCGTGTTGTCCCTTTGATCTCAGCTGGGCCGTCCCCAAGATAAGTTGGAGTTGCGTTTTGGTTAGTAACTGGGTGTTTGATATCGCCTCCACCGTCATAAATAATCATGTCAGTTGGGTCCTCTCCCCGTTTGCGTTTCACTTGGGTGA
Source organism: Akkermansiaceae bacterium (assembly GCA_022424905.1). GTDB lineage: Bacteria > Verrucomicrobiota > Verrucomicrobiia > Verrucomicrobiales > Akkermansiaceae > SW10. The sequence continues at coordinate 12,859 of JAKMGP010000264.1, forward strand.
AAAAGGAGGCGAAACCATAGTAGTCGTCCATGGTCCAGCGATCAAATGGGTGGTTGTGGCACTGGGCGCACTGAATCCGGGTACCCATAAAAACTTGCGCGACGTTCTCGGTGAGTTTTTTGATGTCTTGCTCTGATTTGAAGAAGTTGGTCGCCGGGCTCTCGTAAGAACCACCGGTTGCGGAGAGCAGTTCACGAACAATTTCATTAAAAGGGCGGTTGTTAGCGATTTGGCCACGGAGCCACTCGTACCATAGAAGAGCAGATTTGTAGGTGACATCGTTGCTGTTGTTCCCGGTGGTTCGGATTTGGAGAAGCTCGGCCCACTTCATAACCCAAAGTTCGGTGAAGTCCTTACGCTCCAGAAGTTTATCCACTAATGTATCACGCTTCTTTGGATTGGTGTCAGAGACAAAAACCTTCAATTCCTCCTCAGTCGGAAGAAGCCCGATTATGTCGAGATAAACACGCCGAATGAAAATCTCGTCGGAGCAGATTTCGGATGGAACAATTCGCAGCTTGTGAAGTTTCTCGTGGACATGTTTATCGATGTAGTTGAATTGCTTAAGCTCCGGCTTGGTGTATTTCAATCCTTCTGGGATGACAATCGCCATGGAACCCTCGGTGAAAGTGTGAAAACGAGCCATGAGGAATGCTTCGCCCTGAGTTTTTGAACTCGTGACTCCCGAGCTCGCATCGACGGAAATAGAGTTGTCGTTTGAAGAGGTGTAATTCGAGAGTGTGGAGACGTCGCGATCTGTGCCATCGGAGTAGGTGGCTTTGACTGTTAGGGGAATGTCTTTACCCGAACCTTCGAGAAGAAATTCTTTGGGCTCGACCTCGATCTTGACAGGTAACGCAATTTCGGGGGGGTCATAGTTTGCTCCATCTTTTATCCATTCGAGGAGAGTTGAGTAAAAAGGAGAGTCTTTTTCAAAGAGCTTTCCGCCTGTATGAGGAACTGTGCCGATCGTCTTGGTGAGCAGGAGAGATTCTTCTGGAAGAGCAAGGTTGATGCGGCGTCCGGCAAGCTCTCGGGTCACCCGTTGGTAATCACCTTTAGGGTCATAGCCAAAGAGCGAGATCATGAAGCCATCTTGTCCCCGTGCGGATCCATGACATGCTCCGGTGTTACATCCAGCGGCAGTGAAAACAGGAACAACGTCTTGCTGGAAGCTTATTCGGCGGTCTTTGGCCGCGTTCTTAATGACGACAGGAACGTTAAGTGACTTACCGCGGAAGGAGATGTTTACAGTAGTAGCGCCGTCCTTAATTGGAAATAAGGTTGAGTCCTCAATACGAGTAAGTGACGGATCGGCGACCGTGAACTTTACGGAGGATGTAACATCGCGAGTAACAGCATTTTTGTCGGTTGCGAGGATGATGAGGCGGTGAAAGTCACGCTTTGTTTCAAGAGTGATGGAGGTTGGGTAAACTGCGATCGAGGCTAGATCTGGATCAGGCTTTGAATGATCTTCCTTGGTCGTGCTTCTTTCCTTATGCTGAAGGGTGATTTTTTCATCCCATTTGGCGCCGTTTACGATCCAATCTTTGAGACGGGTGATTTCTTCTTGCGTTAGAGGTTTACGCTCCTTCTTTTTTGAGGAAGGTGGCATGAATTCATCATCGTCATGTGCTAGAAGAACTCGCCGGAGGAGCTCCGATTGGTCTGGCGTTTTCAAGTCGATAGGGGACCCAGAATCGCCGCCTTCGAAAAAGTTCGCTTTGAGGTCCATGCGGAGGCCTCCTTTGTCCTTTTTCTCGTTATGGCATTCGACACAGGAATACTCAAAGATATCACGAACGTTAGTGATAGATGCTGATGCTCCGAGAGTGAGTGCGGTGATGAAAAGGGATGTTGGGAGCTTCATTGTTTTTGGGACTGCCGAAGTTGTTCGAGGCGAGAGAGGGGTTTTTTAGGCACCACTTTTTGTTCTGTTTTTACCGGAGCCGCTTTGGCTTCGGGCTTCTTTTTTGGGGCTGGTGGAGGAGGGTCGATTCGCAGGGTGCCTCCTTGGCCTACATTGTGAGGAATGGGGTGACCATCCTTCACGATGATTACCTGACAAAAAAGGTTAGCATGCTTGCCTTTGCGGGCGTCCTTGGCAACTTCAAGTGGAAAAGTGACTTCGGCTGATGTAGAAGTGATCTTTTTTTCATTCGATTTCACCCCGTGTGGGAGGGCGTGAAGAATAACACGGGCTTCTCCTGTGAAAGGTTCGAGGTGATCTACAGCGGCAATCACGCTCGTATTTTTCCCAGGATTGGTCGCCGCCATAGCGATCGTGAGATTCACAAAGGGCTCGGAGGTTTTTAGGTCGGCAAATTGTGAAGAGACTCTTACTGTTCCTTTGGCAGTGGCTGCTTCGCCAGTGACCAGAATTTTCCAGTCGTTAATAGGCGCGTCGCCGGTGGCATTTAGGATGAGGCTCACTTCGTTTTTGCCTTCAGGGATTTCTACCTCAGTTGGAGCCCCAATCCCTGGTGGTTTCCAAGGAAGCTTCACTTTTATCTTCTCGTTGAAATCATTTACCCGGTTGGCAGTGATTTTAAGGGTCATGGTGCCATTTCTCACGAGCGGCACTGGAGGGACGAAAAGTTCGAGGTGGAAAGGAGCTTCCTCAATAACAGCAATCGAAATTTTTTCAGTATGAGTGATATGGTAATCTCCCTGGTTGTTTACATAAAGATGCGAAATCTTTTCTGTGAATGGCCCTTTCAGCTTTGTCTTTGGGTCTTCGATTTCAAATGAGTAAAGTCCTCCCTCAATTGGAGCATCGGCTTTCGCTTCAAATAAGATCGGAAAGCTGCTCAGACTACGCGGAATGGTGTGAGATTTGACGGAGATTCCGCCCGGAAGGCTGGGGGCATGAAAATTAATATCACAACCGATGTTGGAACGGGTGATGTTTGGGACAATCGCTAGACGATTCCCACGCGGGACATGGATCATTTTGTGTTTTTGGGTATCGACCCGATCCGCCTTTGGGAGTGTTGCTGAAATTGATGGAGCACGGTTTTGAATCTCGACACGATAAACAAAATCTGGTCCGCCGCGCTTCAGTTGATCGCGAACCTCCAGAACATATTCTCCGTCCGCGGGGATTTCATAATCGAGCCTACTATCCGGAATGCCGCCTGTTTGATCGTCATTTGCGATAAGGTATTTGTTATCGGTGGCTTGACGGATTGAGATTAGGCTGTCGAGTGGTGACCTGAGTTGGCGGGCCAAGACTTGAAATCGGAGTTTCTCACCTTTCTTGGCCTGAAAACGAAACCAGTCTTTGTCGTCCTTGCTTGATAATATTCCGTGAAAAGCAATTGGAGCTTTTGGAGGGTTCTTGAGTGGGTAAGCTTGCTTGAAATTTTCGTTAGGCTCGGTTTCGTTGAGATAATTGAGAGGGGAAATGTGCACGCTGTTTCCAGATGGTGAACTTAGCCCAGCATCTTCGATGAAGGCTGAAAAGGCTTGGTCAGCCACCTTGATTTTCTTTTTCAGGTCGCCCTTAGCATCGCCGATAAAGGTGAATTCGATTTCTTCACCGGGCTTGGCTGCGGGTGGGAAAATGGCTCGCGGTCTTGGGAAGTTTCCAATGTGGATACGGTATTGTGAAGCGGTATTTCCTTCGTATGACGATTCTCGGACTACAACAGTGTAAGGGCCATCTTCGGGGATGATAATGGAAGCAGCGCAATCACGCTTTAGGAGAGGTGAGTCGTCATTGACGGCAAGTTCGAATCGGTTTTCATCTAAGATTGCAACGTAAGGATCGAACATGACGCGCCCCAAGCGCATGGCTTCGACTTCGACGGAGAGGCGTTGGCCTTTTTTGCATTGAACTTGATAGTAGTCATCGTCTTCACGATCCGCGACACCCTGCACGGTTACATTGAGGTCGATTTTTTGGGGCTCTTTGAAAGTGTTGTTGAGGTCTCTTTTGTTATCTTCGGATCGAGCTTCCATGACCGTGGGAAATTGCCCTACCCAAAACGTGCGCATGTAAGTGAGTCCATCTTTGCAGCGCAGCCTCATTGGATGTTCCCCAAGCGGGGCGTCCGGAGCAATGACAATGAGTACCTTAACGCTTTTACCATCTTCGCTGGGAGTCAGCGATTTCACAGTTACCCCCTTGTGATAAAGTAAAAGTTCCTGTGGCTCGTGCAGGCGGTTTCCATAAAGTTGAATTTGAATTTCGGAGCCCAACTTCCCCCCACGAGGTTCCACTCGAGAGAGTTCGGGGCTGAAACTGTGCGCGAGGATTGAGGAGATTAAAAAAAGAAGAAGCGTACGAACCATGACATTTTCGAATTAGGCTTTCTTAACGAGAATTTCGTCGAGAATACGACCTCCGTCGACGATTTCGATGGGGCGATCTCCTGGAGCCATGAGCTCTTTGTCGCCCGTGATTCCAAGTTGGTTGTAGACGGTTGTGGCAAGGTCTTGGATGCCGACCATGTCTTCTTCAGGCTCACCGCCAAGAGCATCTGACGAACCATGAACGAGTCCACGCTGTACCCCGCCGCCGGCAAGGCCGACTGAAAAAACGCGAGGCCAGTGATCGCGCCCTCCAGTGCCGTTAATTTTGGGGGTGCGGCCAAATTCCGATGTCACCATTACCAGAGTGGAGTCGAGGAGCCCGCGTTCATCGAGATCCGAAATGAGAGCTGCGATGGCTTGGTCTACCGGAGGCATTTGCCCCTGAATGCCATTTTTAATATTGTCGTGGTGATCCCATCCACCTGCGGTAAGAGAGACGAAGCGCGTGCCTGCTTCTACCAAACGACGCGCGAGAAGCATGCGCTGTCCCGGGGTGTTCATGCCATAGCGATTTTGGACGGCTTCTGGCTCAGCCTTTAGATTGAATGCCTCGCGGGCTTCTTGGGACGAGATTAATTTGTAGGCGTGCTGATAAAAAGCGTCCATTGAATCGAGGGCATCTGATTCCTCGATTGTTCTGAAATGATGATCGACTGTCTCAAGTAAACTGCGGCGGCGATTAAAGCGTGTGTCGTCGACGCCACCGGGCATGTTAAGATCACGCACCTTAAAATCGCCGCGAGAGGGTTCTGACCCGATCGCAAAGGGGCCAAACGCCGACGAAAGATATCCGGAGTTGGCAAACTCATTGGGAACAGAGGGGACGCAAACATACGGGGGAAGGTTGTTGTGAGGCCCTAATTCGTGGGCCACCACTGAACCCATTGCCGGATATTGGAGTGCTGGAGACGGCTTGTAACCGGTGAACATATTGTGAGTCCCACGTTCGTGAGCCGCTTCGCCGTGGGCCATCGAGCGAATAATCGTCATTTTGTCGGCGATCTTAGCGGTGTGCTTAAGGTTTTGACTGAATTTGACTCCCTTGATCGAAGTGTTAATGGTGCCAAAAGGCCCTCGGTATTCGGTCGGAGCATAGGGCTTTGGATCCCATGATTCTTGGTGAGCCATTCCACCGGGGAGGAAAATTTGGATGACCGATTTGGCAACGCCCTCGCGGGTTTTGTAATGTTTTTGTTGCGCCTTCGCTTCCATCGAGAGGAATTGAGGAAGGGAGAGGCCTAGGCCTCCGAGTAGCCCGACGTGGAGAAAACCACGGCGCGAGAAATCATTGGCAAGGGGATTGCCTGAACAGGGTTTATTCATAATGTAGCGTCAAAGGTTGCTTATTTACGTATCTTTCTTCGTTTTTTAATCAATTTTACGTATCTTTCTTCGTTTTTTAATCAATTTCACCTAAAAAAGTGAGCATTTGCATGGACTGGACATTTCAGTCCCAATCGCGAAACTCTTTTTGTAAAGAGACGATGGGCAGCCCACAAATTGAAGGATACACGATCGAGTCGGAAATTGGTTCGGGGTCAGCTGGTGTGGTCTACCTAGCAACCCAAAACAAGGGTTCGCGCTGTGCGCTCAAGGTTTTCAATAGCATGTCTTCTAATCCTGGGCTGATGTCCGATCGAATAGGTCAGGTGTTTAAAGCTGGAGCTCGAGACGTTATTGTTCCAATTCTAGCAAAGGAATTGGAAGCTAGACCAGCTTGGGTTGCAATGGAGCTTCTTGTTGATGAGGGGGAGGATGAAGATCCAGTGACCGCGAAGACTCTCCAGTTTTCTTTCAAGCGCTACCTTCAAAATGACTCAACTTTTCCATTCTTACAAAACTTGGCGTCAGCGCTTGCAAAGCTCCACTCGGCGAATGTCGCTCATGGAAACCTCAAACCTGGTAATATCTTTCTAGGTCAGGATGGGCGACCTCTCCTCGCTGATTTTGCCAGTGGTTTAATGCCAGGGGTTCATCGGCCGAGCTTTAGCGATGCACTGCTTTATTCGCCGCCCGAGCAACTCCGTTCACGGGATGGCTACGAAGGGGAGGCCGGGTATCGGTGGGACGTTTATGCTTTTGGTGTTTTGGCTTACCGCTTGATAAACGGAGCGTTTCCAAGGGCGGATAAACTTTTTCAGTGGCTGTGCCCCTCTCCTGGAGAAAATCAACGACTTGATATTGACGCTGATCATGAAGGTATTGCGGCGGGTTTGGAGCAGCAGTACGAAGTTTTATGGCCTCATGAAGCTGCTCATGAAAAAGAGCGAGCTTTTCGCAAAGTGATAGACTCCTGTCTTGAGCTTGATCCTCGAAGGCGTCCATTTAATATGCGTGAGGTAGCCCAAAAATTTGCGGTGATTGAGGTTGAGTCGGCCCAGAGAGAGGAACGGGATCGTCTCAAAATTTTAAAGAAAGAGGCAGAACGGAAATGTCGGGGCTTCTCCAACCGTTTCGGGACTGCATCAGTGGTTGCCCTGATTTTATCTTTGGCTTGGGGTGGTGCTCAATTCTTAAGAGTCGAAGATGCAAAGAGTAAGCTTTTTGATTACCGAAAGAGCGTCGAAATACAGGAAAAGGAATGGGTTGATCAGCGTAATGCAATGGTCCAATCGGAGGGTGAGGCTATTTTTGCAAAAGAAATCGCCGAAAAAGAACTAGCGCAGGAAAAGGGGATTGCTCGAGATGTGATTCGTTCAGCACAGGAAACAAATGAAAAACTTTTCGACTGGCTCCTTGAGGAGGGGGTCGACGGGCTTCCGATTCTTGAAGGAAGAACCACGCGACTTGAGTTCCTTATCAAAGAGGTTGGTAAACAACTCGAATTTGTTTCGAGAAGTCCTGAACTTGCTCCGCAGGCCAGCGTTCTAAAGCTGCGACGTGCCGAACTGGGTCTTGCGATGGGTGACTTGGTAAAAGGTGAAGCCTGGCTCAAAGAAGCGATTGGTGATCCAAAGCTCCCTTCTGATCTCGCAGTGAAGGCGCAACTTAGATACCTGCTTCTTGCTTCAAAGTTGAAACCATCTGGGCTCAAAGAAAATCTTTCCGAGATAGAGGTTGGAATTTTGACCCATTATGATGGAGGAGGAGCTGCGGAGACTCGTGTGAAGGCCGCGTTATCTTTGGTGAAGGCTCGTGTCGCTGAATCAAGTGGCGACAATAGCGCAGCGCTAGCGAGCTATCTTGAGAGCTTGAGGTCTTTTCAAGACCTCGAGAAACTTTACCCTGCTAATACTAATATTGGTTTTATGATTGGTCGGAGTTATCTCTCTGCCTCTGTTATTGCGGAGGAGGAAAGGTCTTCCGAAAATGCGGCTAAACTCCGTGGGGAAGCTGCGGCAGCTTTTGCTTCTTTAGCCGGAAAAGAGGTGAATTCTACTCCAGAGACTCAATATCAAATTGCCTCAGCTATCGCGTCTCAGGCGCTTTCATTGTGGCAACAGGGAGATTCATTTGGCGCCGAAAAGTTGGCTAGAGAGGGGGTAACTCGCTTAAGAGCACTCCAGAGAAAAATGCCCGGTGATGCGAGGATCGCGATCGATCTTGCGGCGCAACAGGGGATTATTGCAACGACGCTCCGAGACGAAGGGAGATCGGTCGAAGCCCGGGGGCTTTTGATGGAGGGAATTATGTTGATTGAAAAGGGAAGCGCCCAATATCCTGATAATTTTAGTGCTCGCTATCTACTTGCCTCATTAAAGTGGCAGCTTTCTGGAATCCCAGGGCAGCAGGGAGATGGTGATGAAGCGACTCGACTTGGTCTGGAGGCTCGGGATGAGTTGAGAGCTCTTCTGGGTAATCCCACAATGGAACGACCACGTCCCTCCGAAGTCCGAAAATCTCTGGCCTATCTTTGTGGTGATCTCGGAGATGCTTCTGAACTTGGAAGGAAGAAGAAGCAAGCGATTGGCCACTTTCAGGAGTGCAAGCGATTGTGGCAAGAATTGAAGCGTGGTGGAGGCAATCAGCTGGAGATTGAAGAAGGCTATCAATGGGCTGTTAATCGACTTGCCGAAATGGGCGTAGAATAGATCCCCGAGGTCCTTATAGTTTTGGATAAGTGGGTTTATATGGCACCCGCTTTTTTATTAGTTGGAGTTTTTTGTTCCTCTCTCTTGAAGTCTGCAACACGATCTGAGCCATTGATGAGAGCCTTGATGAGATTTGGAGTGGTTGTTGTAATTTCCTTGCTTGGAGAAGTGCTAGGAAAAGAGGTTGGCGGAGCAAAGGCTTACCCGGTTTTTCCAATTGGACCAACTGGGATTCATGTCTCAATTGAACCCGGATTTAAGGTGGTCGTTCGATCTATCGATAAAGGGTCTCCCGCAGAAAAATCCGACCTTCAGGCTGGCGATTTCATTTTTCGGGCTGAAGGAGTGGCGATTGAGGGGCCTGACCCTCGAGTTGCTCTGGGAAAGGCGATTGGCTTGGCTGAAGCAAGCGATGGTTTCTTAGATTTTGGGATCGTACGAGCGAAAGATTCAAGTCCTTTAGAAAAGGGAGTTTCGATTAGTTTAGAAAAAATCGGGGCGTATCGGAATTCGTGGCCTGCCATATGCGCGAAGTCTAAAGCTGTCATTTCAAAAGGTGCTAAACATGTTGCCGGTGCTCTTAAGAAAGATGGTTCCTATGAGCTGGGGAGGGAACGGCTAGGCTTTAATGACTTGAAGGCTTGTATGGCGAGTCTGTTTCTTCTTTCGACGGGTGACGATGCCTACCTTCCGGTAATTGGTAATCATGCCAGGATTCTGGCAAAATCTGCTGAATCGCGTCGTAACGCGGGAGGTCATATCAATTGGCAATTGGGGTATCAGGGAATATTTCTTAGCGAGTATTTCTTGAGAACTGGAGACGAAATAATCTTATCAGGATTGAAAGAGATTTGTGATTGGGCGGTCGAGGGTCAAGCTGCAGGGGGTTGGGGGCACGGAGCCAATCCCGGGCCCGGGTATGTGCAGAGTGGTCTTCTTAATCACACTACGGTTCCAATTGTTATCGCCATGATTCTTGCGAAGGAGTGTGGCGTCGAGTTTGATGAACAAGCTTATCAGCGAGGGGTAAAATTCCTTTATCGGATGGTAGGACATGGATGTGTTCCCTATGGTGATCATCGAAGCGAACTTTGGTGGTCTAATACAAATGGACGTAATGCCATGCTCGCTTGTGCTTTGTCACTTTTGGATGAGAAACGATTCCAATTGGCATCTGAGCATCTAGCACTTCTCGTTTCTGATTCTTATTACCAACCCGAATTTGGGCATACTGGGGGTGGTTTCAATATGATGTGGCGTGGCATTGCCTCGGTTCATGTGAGCGAGAAAAAGCGTAATCATTATCACCGTCAGATGAATCACCTTTCTTGGTACTATGATCTGGCCCGAATGCCGGATGGTGGTTTTTCCATGCTGACAACTCCCCCGGATAATAAACGTTACTTTGGTCGGGGATGGGGGGTGTCTCTTGGTCTCACTTACACCGCGCCGCTTCAAAATCTCCGGATTACGGGAGCTCAGAAAAGTAAGTTTAGTGTGAAAGTTTCACCTCTCGACTTCTCTTGGGGGTCTGATGCCGATCTTACATTTCTCTCTAGTAATAATGCCGAAGGTTTTGGTGATGAAGATACTCCGCCACATATTGCTTACGAAAAACTTTTAGGGAAGACGAGTGCTGCAACTTCAGTTGAGTTTTGTGCAAAAAATTTGCGCCACTTTAGTCCTCTTTTACGCACGTGGGCTGCGAAACGACTTAAAAATATTGCCTCGGAGGATTCCGTTAAAGCGCTTGTGGAAGCTTCGAATCACAAGGACCCGAGGGTTCGCCGAGCCGCTTATGATGCCGTTTCAGGTTATGATAACTGGTCACGCCCATTTAAAACGACGATTCAACCTGAGATTGTTTCAGAACATTTTTTAACTGCGATCTTGAAGACCCTTAATGATCCCAAGGCAGCGTGGTGGGAATCAGATGGGGCCTTGTTTGCGCTTGGTTGTGCCAAACCGAAGGATATTCGTGACTCTCTTCCACTGATCCTAAAATTTGCTAAACACGAAGAGTGGTATCTTAGAGAAGCCGCTTTTTGGGCAATTGTCGGATTACGTGATTCTATCACGGGAGAAGAGTTCAATCATCTCTCTAATATTTACCGGGATTCACGACATGTTTTTGCCCGCTCGTCTTACGACGCCGGATTTCGAACGATTCTGAAAAGTAGTAAAGCTTTGATCGATGAACTCAGTATGGAGAAGGCGATTCAAGCTCTTGGGAAAACGACCCATAATCCGGGAGTAATGGAAGGGTATGGTGCTGGGGGGATTCACGAAGCAACCCATCGTACTATGATGGTTTTGAAGCATTTTGATGCGCAAGTTTACCAATACATGATTGGAGATTTGGTCGCCTACCTCGACCTCTGGGAGCCTTATTACCAGCATAGTGTTTGGCTGATTATGGGGAGTCGTTGGCAGCCAGGTATTCCAAAGGTTCTAGAAAGCTTGGGCGGGGAGGGTAAACCCATCGCCTTGGCCCTGAAGCGGGTTCAAAGACGATTTAGAACGTTTGAGGGTAAAAGAATGGGTAAGGATGCCGCCAAACTTGAGAAAGCGATCATCAAGACGATAGCTGACTGGGAAGCAAAGTATGGTCCCGCTTAAGCGAGAAGATCTTTGATGACGTGGCCATGAATGTCCGTCAGGCGGAAGTCCCGGCCCTGGTATCGATAGGTCAGTTTGCGGTGATCGATTCCGAGTAAGTGGAGGATCGTGGCATTGAGGTCATGAATATGCACGCTGCCAGGAGTCCAGTGGTCCTTGGTTGGTTGTGGAAAGATCGGGTTTCCATCGGCATCTGCTATGTTGTAACCATAGTCATCACTCCTTCCATACGTGATCCCAGGTTTTACGCCGCCTCCAGCCATCCAGGTGGTGAAGCAGCGCGGGTGGTGATCCCTTCCATAATTCTTCTCGCTAAGTGATCCCTGACAGTAAGCAGTTCGTCCAAATTCTCCTCCCCAAACGACAAGGGTATCTTCGAGCATCCCGCGCTCTTTGAGGTCAGTGATCAGAGCAGCGCAGGCTTGGTCAATATCCTTACATTGTGATTCGTGCTCTTTGGGAAGATTTCCGTGAGCATCCCAACCACGATGAAAAATCTGGATGTTTCTAACGCCACGCTCAGCGAGTCGCCTTGCATTGAGACAGCAAGCGGCAAAGCTTCCCGCTTGACGGGCTTCTTCTCCATAGAGCTTGAAGGTCGATTCCTTTTCGCTGGAAAGGTCCATCAGCTCTGGGACCGATGTTTGCATGCGATAGGCCATCTCATGCTGTTTGATACGGGCTAGAACTTCGGGGTCTCCAAACTGATCGTGCTGAGACTCATTGAGCGCAGCGAGGGCGTTTAGTTGAGCTCTGCGATCATTTCGAGAAACCCCCTTCGGATTGTTGAGGTAAAGAACGGGGTCCCCTTGGCTTCGAAGTAGGACGCCTTGATGTTCTGATGGTAAAAAACCTGGCCCCCAGAGACGGTTAAAGAGGCTTTGCTCGCCAAAATTGGTCTTAGCATGCATCACCACATAGCCGGGGAGATCGTCGTTCATGCGGCCGAGTCCATAGCTTAGCCAAGAACCGAAGCTGGGGCGCCCGGGGATTTGGCTACCAGTTTGAATGTAAGTGACCGCGGGATCATGATTGATGGCCTCAGTGAAGGTGCTGTTTATGACACAAAGCTCCTTGGCGACCTTAGCGGTGTGCGGAAGAAGTTCGCTTACCCAGACTCCCTGATCGTTGTTGTCATGCTTTTTGAACTCATACTTTGAGGGACAAACGGGAAGGCTTTTCTGTCGGGCAGTCATTCCCGTAATACGCTGACCATCGCGAATGTGCTCCGGTAGGTTCTTACCAAACATTTCCTTCATCTTTGGCTTGTAATCCCACATGTCATGATGGCTAGGGCCACCACTCATAAAGAGGTAAATCACACGTTTTGCCGTAGCGGGATGGTGCAAGCCATTGGGGCTCTCGGGAGTTTTAGCTAGAAGGTCAGACCCTAGTAATTGCGCCATAGTGGCGGTGCCCAAGCCGAGTGCACTTCGCCCGAAGAGCTGACGGCGGGTCATGTTAAGATCGAATTCGCGAGCGGAGTCCATGAAGTTAAGGGTGTCGTAATTAAAAGAGGGAGAGGGCTACGTCGGTGGCGAGGACCGTTGTGGCGACTTGGGTCCAAGCGGCAAGTTCGGCAGGATTTAACTCGGAGTTTACTGGGGCTTCTCCGGTCGAAAGAAGAGCTTTAGCTTCCTCTGGAGAAGAGGTGTATCGCGTTTTCATGGTGGTAAGAAGATCAAGGCAGGCTTTGCGTTCTAGGGGTAGGGAAGGGCGGCAGGCAAGGATCTGATAGAGTTGATTAAGTCGTGATTTATCATCCGGAGAGGATTTGATAAGTCTTTCAGCAAGCTTGCGGGCCATTTCAACCCGCTGGGTCTCATTAAGAAGAGCTAGCGACTGCAGTGCCGTGCTGCTACGAGAGCGCTTCACACAGCTGGATTCACGGTTAGGAGCATCAAAAAGAGTCATCATGGGATGCGGGCTCGTGCGTTTCCAATAGACATATAGGCTACGACGATAGAGTTTTTCACCTTTATCTTGAACATAGTTTTTCGTGTTACTAGCAGGATGCATCAAAGCTTTCCAAAGCCCTGCTGGTTGGTAAGGTTTAACACCCTCCCCGCCCATCGTCGGATCGAGAAGTCCGCTAGACCAAAGGCCGATGTCGCGGATCACTTCGGCATCAAGTCTGAACGCTGGACCACGGGCAAGGAGACGGTTTTTTGGGTCATCAAGATCAGTTCGAAACTGAGAGCTTTGTTTGAAAGCTTGGCTTGTCACCAAGAGTCGAAGGATGTGCTTTTGGTTCCAGCCCTTTTCACGGAATTCCACAGCCAGCCAGTCGAGTAATTCAGGGTGAGTTGGTTGCTCTCCTTGAAGTCCGAAATCTTCCGGCGTTCGAACTAAGCCATATCCAAATACCCTTTGCCACATACGGTTTATGAATACCCTAGTAACGAGCGGCTGGCTGTCTGCCGTAAGCCATTGGGCGAGACCCAAGCGATTGCGCGGAGCGTTTTTAGGGAAACTTCCCATGGCCGCCGGAACGTCCGGCGTGAGGGGCTCGCCAATGGGGCTATGGTATTCGCCCCGTTCTAGAATTTTTGTTACCCTTGGTTTTGGTAATTCTTGCGCGATCAAGGTGGTTGTCGAAAATGATTTGATGGCATCTTGATCTTTACTATCGGAGGACGCTAACGCTTCCCACTCCTTAGGGTTGGCTGGGGCTTTCATCGCAGGGCCATGATCGTATTTATTTCCGTCAAGTGGGTTTTCTGCCGTGCTGTTGAAGAATGCTAGGAGGCTAAAGTATTCTTTGTGAGTGATCGGATCGTATTTGTGAGTATGGCATCTCGCGCATGACATTGTCATGCCTAGCATCACTGTTCCAAGTGTCTCGGTTCGATCGAAGTTGTTCTTTGCCTGAAACTCATCCGGGATCGCTCCTCCTTCTGAGGTGGTAGGGTTCATACGAACGTAACCGGTCGCGATTTTTTGGGTGATTGTTGAATTTGGAAGAAGATCACCAGCGATTTGCCAAGTGATGAAATCGTTGATCGGGAGATTTTTGTTGAAAGCGCGAACAACCCAATCTCGATAGGGGTAAATACCTCGTTTATTGTCGAGGTGAAGACCGTGAGTATCACCGTAGCGAATGGCGTCTAGCCAGTAGCGCGCTTGATGTTCACCGTATTTTGGAGAAGCAAGGAGTTTGTCGACGAATCGCTCGTATGAATCAGGAGATTTATCGGCGAGAAAATTTTTGAGGAGAGCAGGTTGTGGAGGAAGTCCAGTGACGACCAAGGCGGCACGACGAGCGAGAATCTCTTGTGAGGCCTCTTTTGCCATTGAAATAGATGGCTTGTTGGTTGCCAATTTTCTCTCGATAAAGAAATCGATCGCCTTCTCTCTCGGGATATCCTTGCTTTTAGTCGGAGCAACAAAGGCCCAATGAGAGGCGTATTCTCCGCCTTGCTTAACCCAGCGGGTGAGAATTTCTTTTTCTTCCCTTGTCAGAGGTTTGCCGTCATCCTCAGGCGGCATGGGGTCATCTTCATCGTGGATTCGAAAAATCAGTTCGCTGTTCCCAAGATCATCTGGGTCGATAGAACGAATACCCTTGCGATCTTTTGTCGCAGCTTCGTAGCTATCGAGCCGAAGGTCTTTAGCCTTTTTGGTATCTGGTCCGTGGCAGGTGAAGCACTTATCTGAAAGGATGGGCAGAACTTCGCGGGCGAAATCAACCTTCTCTGCACCGAGGAGGGCGTTCATGAGAAGAAAGCTGGCGAAAGCAATCGTTTGAGAGCATTTAAAAACCATGGAATACTCTTTATTATAAGTAGCCTCCCCCGTCGATCTATCAGATTACTCTTGGAGATTCGTGAAGTGATGACTCGTGAGTGGCTGTCGTCAGCCTGGTAGGCGATAAGCGTCAAGAGCGCGATATTTCATCTTAGGAATTGCAGCGAAATCTCCCTTAATCCAGGCTATGGCAGTTTCTAATTTTGATCTAAGGAAGGAAGAAACGGAGTGTTTTCTAAAATCAAATATAGAGTCTGGAGGCTTTCGCTTGCGGGCCGGCGAATCGGCTGTCAGTATTACATCATGCAATCGATTATTCACCGGATCCGGTTTTGGATCTTAATGGCCGTATTGGGGTCGTTGGCGTCCGGAGCTGAAGACCCACCTCCATTTTTAACACCGGAAGTTAGGGCTGGAGACTCTGAGGCCAAGATGATTGAGCCCGTTCACTTTTTTGGCCTCAGTGAGGGCGTCATAAACGTTAGCCTCTTCACGGCCAAAAAGGTGGCGCGGTTTTCGATCTCAAAAGGACAATCCTAGTAGATCTTGAGCCAGGAAGAAAAGCAGGTGCAGTGGGTCATCCGCGAAGCACCCGAGGGTTGGCGGGATCTCGTTCCGGAGGGAATGCCGGGTATTCTTGGTCAATTGCTTGCGCAAAGAGGAGTTCATTATGATGAGGTTGAGCGGTTTCTGCGGCCACGTCTTGCCGAGCTAACGGATCCTTTCGAGATTCCGGAGATCAATCTTGCGGTTGAGCGGATCTTGCATGCGGTTGATAAAGAAGAACGCGTTTGCGTATACGGAGATTACGATGTTGATGGGGTAAGCTCGATTGCAGTGCTCTGTAAAACACTCGAAGCATTTGGTTTGAAACCAGCCTCGTTTATTCCTCGCCGGAGTAGCGAGGGATACGGATTGAGTGAGGAGGGGCTAAGACGTTGCCTGAATGAATGCGGTAAGCCTGACCTCATGATTTCGGTTGATTGTGGAACGGTTTCAAACGAGGCGATCGCGATGCTGAAGAAGCAAGGGGTTGATACCGTTGTCGTTGATCATCACGAAATTGGTCCTGATGGGCGACCCGATTGTGTTGCCTTGGTTAACCCAAAAGCATCGGGGCATTCTCTCGAATATCTTTGCGCAGCGGGGGTCGTTTTTAAGTTGGCACACGCGTTATTAAAACAAAGGCCGCTTGAGAAATTTGATCTGAAATCAGTGCTCGATCTGGTGGCGGTCGCAACTATTTCGGATATCGTTCCCTTAGTGGATGAAAACCGACTCCTAGTAAGGCATGGTTTGCGGAGACTGGAGAACTCAGCCCGGCCGGGACTCCGGGCGCTTTTAAAACTCACTGGGACTGAGGGAAGATTAAGTAGTTCTGATATTGGTTTTCGGATCGGCCCTAGATTGAATGCCGCTGGACGGATGGATCAACCGGAGCAAGCCCTCGCGATTCTAATGACGGATTGCTCAAACAAGGCTCTCGATTTGGCTGACGAGCTGGAGAATTTCAATCGCAACCGTCAACAGTTGGAGCAAGCAATTTTTGCAGAGGCGATGGCGATGTTAAAAGATAGTTCCAATGACCCGGTTATCGTCGTTGGTTCGCGATCGTGGCACGCGGGAGTCGTTGGAATCGTTGCCTCTCGCTTGATGCGGCTGTATCATAAACCCGCCTTTGTGATTTCGATCGATAAAAATGGTATAGGGAAAGGAAGTGGTCGAAGCATCGCGGGGATTTCATTAGTTGAGGCTATCGGATCGTGTCGAGAGCATCTGATCGCAGGGGGAGGACATCATATGGCAGCGGGTTTGAGTATCCATGAAGATCTGATCGATGTTTTCCGCGAGGACTTCGTGAAATTTGTGAATGAAACTTGCGGAGGAAAGGACCTCGAAGCCAAGGTGCATGTTGATGCCGAAGTTGAGCTCGGAGAACTCTCTCTCGATTTCCTGGCGAGCTACGAGCTTTTGCATCCATTTGGAAGTTCAAATCCTCAGCCGGTTTTCATGGCTCGTAATGTTTGGCTCACCGAGCCGCCAAGGCGCTTGAAGAATAACCATCTACGGCTATCTCTGCGTCAGGGCTATGATGAGCATGATGCCATTTTTTTTGGCGGGGGAGCCAAGGAATTGCCGGATCCTCCTTGGGATATTGCTTTTGCAGTTGATCGAAATGTTTTTCGTGGTCGGGTAAGCGTACAAGTCAGTATTCAAAATGTGAGGGCTTCGGCCGGAAATGAAAATGAATCCGAATGATTCGCTTCAATTGCTACCGGGCATTCGTGCTCAGGAGGTCGAGGCACTAAGAGTCGCCGGAATTGAGAGATTATCGGGCCTGATTGACTGGCTCCCCAAACGATATGAGGATCGACGTCGTTTCGATGCCTTTCCGGCTCAAGCAGGTGGTGGTTCGGTTTGTCTAAGGGGTTTGGTAATCGATACCCAACGCAAAGGTTTTGGGGGAAAGGGGTTTTATGAGGCTGTCGTCGAGGATCACGCCGGGGGAGGTTTTTCTCAGGTTACATGCCGTTGGTTTAAGATGCCTTTTCTCCATAAGATCATAGCGGCGGGGCATGAGGTCGTGCTTTATGGAAAGCCAAAAGAGAGTGGAGGAAAGGTCGTAATTGATCATCCGGAGTTTGAGGTTGTTTCGGAAGAGGGTCAAAGCGTTCATCTCGAGCGTATTGTTCCAATCTACAGGAACGTGAGTGGTGTTCCTCAGAGAAAATTGCGGGAGATTATTTCTCGGGTTCTCGAGGTGATCGATGGTGATTCTTTGATTCCGGTGTATGACATCGATCCTTCTTATCCTAGAATTGAAGCTTTTCGTGAGGTTCATTTTCCCGGGGAATTGAAGGAGTCTGATGCGGCACGGCGTTATTTTGCAAAGGAAGAATTTTTCCTTCAGCAGTTACGGGTCGTTTGGCGAAGGGCGCGTCATGCAGATTTGAGTGGGCGGATTCTAGGAAAACGCACGGTGCTTCTCACTGAGTTTTATAATTCGCTACCCTTTGATTTGACTAATGCCCAAAAGAGGAGTGTTAAGGAGATCATTGGGGACATGCGGGTGCAACGTCCAATGAATCGACTACTGCAAGGTGATGTTGGGAGTGGGAAGACTTTCGTGGCGATGTGCGCGATGCTGCTTGCTGTTGATTCTGGTTGTCAGGCAGTTTTGATGGCTCCAACCCAGATTCTTGCAGAGCAACACCATCTTACTTTTTCGAAATGGCTTTCGCCACTCGGTATTAAAGTGGGCTTAGCAACGGCTGACCGGAGGGAAGATGTGGGCGCAGCTTCGATTATAGTGGGAACTCATGCACTGCTTTACGATAAGGTGGATTTTGATGATCTGGGTCTAATTGTGATCGATGAACAACATAAGTTTGGTGTAGCCCAGCGAGAGAAACTGATCCACCGGGGAGTAATGCCCGATGTGTTGGTTATGACAGCAACCCCAATTCCAAGAACTTTGACCTTAACAATTTACGGTGACCTTGATGTCTCAATCTTAGATGAGTTACCGGCTGGGAGAGGTAAGATTATCAGCGGAGTTCGCGTGAAACCGAAGATCACCGAAATGACCAATTTTCTCATTGGTCAGCTTGAAGAGGGACGTCAGGCCTATTTGGTTTATCCACTTGTCGACGAGAGCAAATCGATCAAAGCAGCATCGGCTGTTGAGGAGCACCCAAAGTGGCAGAAGCGATTTAAGCACTTCGAAGTCGAATTACTTCACGGCAAAATGCCATCCGAAGAGAAGGAAGCGGTGATGACTCGTTTTCGTGACGGCAAAACGGAAGTGTTGGTTTCGACAACCGTAATCGAGGTCGGTGTGGATGTGCCCAATGCTAACGTCATGGTGATCTTTAATGCCGAGCGTTTTGGTTTAGCTCAGCTTCACCAATTACGAGGTCGGATTGGTCGGGGAGAGCACAAGAGCTATTGTGTCCTCGTCACCGATGGAAAGAATCCGGAAGCAATTGAAAAACTGAAAATTTTGGCCGGAACTGTTGATGGATTCAAGATTGCGGAAGAAGATTTAAGACTGCGTGGGCCAGGTGAGGTTTTGGGAACCCGACAGAGCGGGACAGGAGGCTTGCGGTTTGTGGAGTTTTTGTCAGACACATCCATCATTCGTGAGGCGCGTGCAATTGCTGAGAAATTGCTGAGCGAAGATCCAAGCCTTAAACAAAACCTCCATCTGAAAACGTGGCTCCTAGGGCAGACTGAGTTTACAAATCAATAGCCTAGAAAAATCACTGATATCTTCTGGCTCGGATTGCGGTAATTTTCCATCTCTCTTTCAGTTCGAGGTCAAAAATAAGTTCCCATAATTCGCTTTTGGTCTCTCGAAGGGGAGTCGTCATTGTGATCTCATCGATCCGAGTTAACTGGGCTTTGTTGCCCACGAGTTGAAGGTCTTCTTCGCGCTTTGTGAATTTTCGTCTCACTGTTATCGAGTGAAGTTGATCGACTCGATTACAAAGGCCCTCCAATGACATTTCTTTGGGTATTTCTAAATTAAACGGGAGCTCCGGGACTTTGAGGGTAATGGGCTCCGCGGTGGAAGCTTGGACGGCTTCATGAACATCTTTCCGGCTTCGGAGATTTGAGCTGTTATATTCGATAGCGCTGATGAATTGATCGATCGTCCGGTTAATTTGTTGTTTGGGTTGATTGTAGTACCAGACGACCCCGCCAATCATCGCGACTACGATGAGGGAGATGATCGCAATACGGTGCTTCATGTGGTGCTATCGATTTGGGGCAAGTTGGAATGTGAATCCTTTAAGATATTCGGTTTCGGGGAGGGTTGCTATGATGGGGTGATCAAGGCGCTGCGAATGATTGTCAATCATTCGGAGGGTTCTCTTGCCATCAACTGCGGCGCTCCTGACACTCTCAAGAAAAAGTTCGCGGGTCGCGTGATGAGAGCAACAGAAGGTCGCAAGGATTCCGCTCTGATTCAACATGCCGAGGGCCCTCAGGTGGATTTCTTTGTAACCACGCATGGCATCTTTAACGGTCTTCTTGTTTCGGGTGAACGATGGGGGATCAAGGATTATTAGATCGTAAGTTTCATCGTGTCTCCTGAGGAAATCGAAGGCGTTAGCTGTGATTGTCTCAATTTGCACTCCGGTGAGTTCAGCGTTTTTGGCTGCTGCCGTTGTGGCATCTTCAGAGATATCGACGGCGCGAACGGATTGAGCTCCAGCGAGTGCGCATGCTAGACTAAACCCTCCTTGGTTGCAGAATAGATCAAGGACCTTCTTTCCGGATGCTAAGCGGGCGACTTTTTGGTAACTGTCCATAATGTCGAGGTAGAGTCCGGTTTTTTGTCCATTTGCAGGATCGATTTCGAAAACTGAATCTTGGTGCGAAACCGTAAAGGGCTTTGGTTGATCTCCATGAACCATGAAAATTTCTTGTTCAAGTCCCTCAGGTCGTCTCATCGAGGAGTCGTTACGAAGAGTAATTGATTTGGGTGAGAGAAGTTCAACGAGACAGCTAACAATTAGATCTTTGCGTTGATCCATCGCTAAAGTGGTTGTCTGTAAGACGAGATGCTTGCCATATTGATCAACGATTACGCCAGGAAGGCCGTCTGATTCGCTCCAAATTATTCGTCGAAGGGTCTGCCCGATCTTAAGAGATTCTCGATAATTGATGGCCTGACCGAGTCGTCGTAGAAAAAATTCGGCATCAAGTTTCTGTTTTCTTCGGGAAATCCTACGCGCCACGATTTGCGACTGAGGGTTATAGATTGCTACCCCTAGGGGGCGATCCTTGAAATCTTTGAGTGTTACGACGTCCCCAGGTTCGGGATTTCCGAAAGTTTTTTGGATTTCCGAAGCGTAGACCCACTCGTGGCCGTGGAAAATGCGGGAGCGGGGTTTAATAATGAGGCCTGGCATGCGGAAAGAAAAGGGCAGGGGAGCAAGGAGTTCAAGACATGGCGCGCCTTTTCGCTTGAACATCTTGGCAATGGGGCCTAACTCCGTGGCGAACTTAATCCTATGGGTCAAAATCTTAAAACTCGCCAGAAGCGCCGCCGCAGAAAACTTTATCTGAAGCGGAAAAACGAACGTATTAAAGCTGGAGCCTCTTCAAAGGCAGCCAAAACAGACAAGCCAGCCAAGAAGACCGTTAAGAAGGCAGCCAAAAAGGTTGCTAAGAAGGCAGCCAAAAAGGTCGCTAAGAAAGCAGCCAAAAAGACCGCTAAGAAGGCCGCTAAGAAGGCCGCTAAGCCAAAAACAGAGACCCCTAAGGCTGCCGAAGCAAAGGTCGAAGAAACCAAATCAGAGGAAAGTTCTTCCGAGGAACCAAAGGATTCTACGTCAGAAGAGTAGGAATCATCTTACTTATCCTAGCTTTAAAAACCTGCTGAGCACCGGCTTGGCGGGTTTTTCTTTGGATATCTGGTGGAATTGCGCGAACCTAGGGAGTGCTCAAAAACTCTCTCGCCCTTTTTTTAGTGGTTTTATTGTCGTTCGGCTGCAGTAGCGAAGAGGATGATCTTGTTGAAGAGGCTCCATTTCCTGAGATCGAGAAGATCCAGCTTCTGGTGATTCATCACCGAAAGAATGGGGATCTAATCAGCTATCTCGCTCTTGAAAAAGTTCCTGCTAACTTACGAGCTTTTGTTGAACCAACGGATGGTAATCAGGAGCTTTTTGTGACCGTTCTCGGAACGAAGCGCCATGATTTGTTGAAGAGAAGTTTCTCGATCTCAAGCCAAATCGGGGAAAACTCCCATGGGAAGATCACCGTCATCGTTGAAAATGGTCTAGCAGTTAGCATTGATGGAAATGGATTTCATAGCCCAGCCCTCGTTTCCATAGATTCCCTAGACATGATCGAACAGGCATTAGCTCAGGGAAACATGGGGTTGGAGGGGCCCTCGACGATTACGATTTCAAATCAAGAGGTTGAGTAATATAAGACTAGAACTATGATTTTTGGGGGCGGGTGAATTAGCCCTTTGTCCCCGTGGTGTAAATCAGCAAAAAAAGGCGTTTTCATTCCATTTTCTTGCGCTAGCGTCCGGTGCCGGGATGGAAGCTTTGAGGCCGCCGGTAAGTTTATTATGTCCGAGCAACAGCCACCAGAGATCCCGGGATCGAAAAAACCAGCCCAGACTCCCTCAGACAAGGGAGTGAACTGGAAAGTGATCATTTTGTTCACCATCGCTTTGGCGATTATATTCGTGGCCATAGAGGGTGCTGGCGATGGTGATCGCGAGACTCTTAAGTTTACGGAGTTCCGCGAAGCATTACTTGAGGGTCGAATTCTTCAAACTGCCTCGGAAGATTACCCGGCCGGAAAACTTGAGCTAGTCACTTTTACCGGTGAGGCTCGCGCTGAAATAACGGGGCGGTTTTCTAAGGACGATGTTCTTGTGAAAGACTGGGAGAAGCAGGTTCAAATTAAATCCGTTGTTCAGGTCGATATCGACAGTATTAGCAACGATCTCGACGAAACATTTGGGGAGAAGTTGAACTGGGTTGCGGTGGCTCCCGAGGATGACAGTTCAACAAAGGAGGTTCCTTTTTCGCAGATAAAGACCCTTCTTTCCGAAAATCGATTAGTTCTTGGAAAAGACGTCGAATTTAAGATTTTTCGAGAATTGAACTCAAACGTCGCTACCCTTTATGCGACTGAGGGTGAGCCGGTTGGATTTAGCTCTGAAGAGCTAAAGACAATGGTGTCTGATGGTGACCTCAAGAGTTTCCAAGTTAAACTGAGCGCAAGCTCGCGCGGAAAGTTGGAAGCCTTGATCGATTCAGGTATTTCCACGCGAAACCAGGACAACACTTTTGGAAAAATCATGATGAGCCTTCTCCCGGTTCTCCTCCTAATCGTCCTGATTTTCTTTCTTTTCAGACACCAAATGAAGTCAGCTGGTCGTGGGGCAATGAGTTTTGGTAAGTCCAAGGCGAAGCTTCTCACCATGGACCAACAAAGGGTGACGTTTAAAGATGTTGCTGGGATCCAAGAGGCAAAGGAAGAGCTTTTCGAGATTGTCGATTTTCTTCGTGACCCTCAAAAGTTTCAGGCTCTTGGCGGAACGATTCCGAAGGGTGTTCTTATGGTTGGGCCTCCAGGAACTGGTAAAACCTTATTGGCACGCGCTATTGCTGGCGAAGCCGAGGTTCCGTTCTTCTCGATTAGTGGTTCTGATTTTGTGGAAATGTTTGTGGGGGTTGGGGCCAGTCGAGTCCGTGATATGTTTGAGCAAGGGAAAAAGAATGCTCCTTGTCTTGTCTTTATCGATGAAATTGACGCTGTCGGCCGCCACCGCGGACATGGGATGGGAGGCGGTCACGATGAAAGAGAGCAAACCTTGAATGCGCTCCTTGTTGAGATGGATGGTTTTGATACTCAGGAGGGAGTCATCATCATTGCGGCAACAAACCGTCCTGACGTTTTGGATCCAGCCCTTCTCCGGCCCGGTCGCTTTGATCGTCAG
The DNA here is from genome assembly GCA_022424905.1 of Akkermansiaceae bacterium. Taxonomy (GTDB): domain Bacteria; phylum Verrucomicrobiota; class Verrucomicrobiia; order Verrucomicrobiales; family Akkermansiaceae; genus SW10. Next base: position 36,049 of record JAKMGP010000264.1, read on the forward strand.
GTAACCGTAGCTCTCCCTGATGTTAAGGGGCGAGAGCAGATTCTTGGGGTTCATACCAAGAAAATTAAACTGGCTGCTGGAACAGATCTTGGTCTCATCGCACGAGGAACCCCCGGGTTTTCAGGGGCGGAATTGGCAAACCTTATCAACGAGGCCGCTCTTCTCGCTGCTCGCAAGGGAATCAAAGCTGTGACTCTTGCAGAGATGGAAGAGGCCCGTGATAAGGTTCGTTGGGGGCGTGAACGGAGAAGCTTGGCCCTCTCAGATAAGGAGAAAAAGAATACTGCCTATCACGAGGCTGGGCATGCCATTTTGAATGAAATTTTAGACCACACTGATCCACTTCATAAGGTCACGATCATCCCGCGGGGACCTTCGCTCGGATCAACCATGTTTCTTCCGGATGAAGATAAGTTCAACTATCGCAAGAATGAACTTCTTTCGCAGCTCATTGTTCTTATGGGAGGACGTGTTGCGGAAGAGATTATCTTTGGGGATGTTACCAATGGTGCAATGGGAGATATCCGAATGGCGACGAGTCTAGCCCGCAAGATGGTTTGTGAGTGGGGGATGAGTACTGACCTCGGAATGGTTGAGTATGGCGATGGCGGAGGGGGTGGCTTCCTCGCTCGTGATATGATGAGTCAGTCTAAAAATTACTCCGAAGATACGGCTCAAAAAATTGATAATGAGATTAAGGATTTAATTGATCATGCCTACAAAGAAGCCGAAAGGCTTCTCAATGATAATCGGACTCTACTTGATAAGATTTCAGAGGCTCTTTTAGAGTTTGAGACATTGGACGCGCAACATATCAAGGATCTCATCGAGCATGGTGAGATGAAGGATCCACCCAAGCCACCAGAACCGCCGGAGATCCCTGATGACATGCAGAAGGAGAAAGCTCCGGAGTCGACCGAGAAAGAAAATCGGGGTGAAGATAGTTCGTTAATATCGGCTTTCACTTAATTTTTCCGAGGATCAAGTTTCTCAAACACACTCAAAAAGTAATTATGGAAAATGTTGTTATTATTGGGACTGGCTGCGCCGGTTGGACTGCTGCAATCTACACGGGTCGCGCTAATCTGGAGCCTCTCGTTCTTTCGGGGACGCAGCTTGGCGGCCAGTTGACGACAACGACCGAGGTCGAAAACTTCCCCGGTTTTCCGGAAGGTGTTATGGGGCCAGAACTAATGGGGCGGATGCAGCAGCAGGCGGAAAAGTTTGGGGCGAAAGTTGAATACAAAAAAGTTAATGAAATTACGAGGAATGAGGACGGCACCTTCGATCTCGAAACAGACCAGGGAACGGTCCAGTCTAAAACTGTCATCATTGCCACAGGGGCTGCTCCTCGCTACCTAGGCTTGGAAAACGAAATGAGCCTGGTGGGGCATGGTGTGACATCCTGTGCGACTTGCGACGGGGCATTCTATCGTGACGTTCCAGTCGCTGTGGTTGGTGGAGGGGACTCAGCTTGTGAGGAAGCAAATTTTCTGACTCGCTTCGCATCGAAGGTCTATCTCGTTCATCGTCGTGATGAACTTCGAGCTTCGAAAATCATGGCTGATCGTGTTCTAGCCAATGAAAAAGTCGAGCCGGTTTGGGATTCTGGAATTACCGAGTATCTCACTGACGATGAGGGTGAAGTTCGTGCTGTTAATCTAGAGAATCTCAAGACGGGTGAAAGGTCAGAGCTGGAAGTGAAATGCGTCTTCGTAGCAATTGGTCATGTTCCAAACTCCCAGTTTGTTGGTGGCCTAGTTGATCTCGATGAGAATGGCTATATTCTTCAGAATCCCCATAGTACTAGTACCAAAACGCCGGGTCTTTACGCTGCGGGTGATGTTGCAGATCATATTTATCGCCAAGCCATTACGGCTTCTGGGCAAGGATGTGCTGCTGCGATTGAGGCGGAGCGTTATCTCGCCGACGGAGAGTAGTCAAAATCGATCGGTTTTTCTCAAGACTTGTTTTGCATGCCGAGGAGAGGGGTGGGCATAAATTGAGTTCCTGGTTTTGACGGAAGTTAGAGACCGGGGGATATACGGGTCGTAATTTTGATTAAGATCCAAGACCTGCGATCATTTTGGTGAACCATGCGGCACCGTCTTCGAGATCGGAGATCCGAATGAATTCGTCGGCCGTATGGGCTTGGTCGATGGAACCGGGGCCAAGGCAAATTGAGGGGATCCCGGCGGCCGATAAATGAGCGGCATCAGAAAACCAGGGAGCTCCCACAAATTTGAGGTTTGAATGAATTTCCTTAAGTTTCATGAGCCAGGGATGATCAGGCGGCATGGCCATGGGTGGCGATTCGGCGCTGTGTATCAACTCCACGTCAGTAAGATATCGTTTCAGGATTTCGCTTGCGGGTTCATCGCTTACTAAGGCGGGCACCGTCCTAATATCAAGGGTAGCAGTAGCCTGTGCTGGCACGATATTTGCGCGGGTTCCTCCCGAGATCATTCCGACATTCATGGTTGATTGGTCCAGAACGGGATGTTGGAAACCTGAAAGATGTGTAAGAAAAGAGCCCTCGAGATCTTGGAGCTCTCTGAGGAGTTTAAGAATGGCATTCTCACCAAGGTGAGGTTGTGAAGCGTGGGTGGCTTTACCTGTTGCCTTTACTGTGGCCCAGAGACAGCCTTTGGTGCAGTATACCGCTTCGAGAGAAGTCGGCTCACCAGCAACTGCGAAATTGTATTGGTGTGCGTGGTTTTTAGCAAAGTGTCGTGACCCTGGCTGTCTCGATTCCTCGCCCATGAAGCCAACAAAATCGACTGCTATTGGGAGTTTCTCGAGAAGGTGGGCGTTTTCGCGGAGTCCCCAAAGCATTGCGGCCATGGGTCCTTTGGTATCGGAAGTTCCCCGTCCATGAATTTTGCCGTCACTGAGCGAGCCAGAAAAAGGATCAATCGTCATTCCCGAAACCCCAACGGTGTCCAGGTGAGGCCCAAGGAGAATTCGGGGGCGGCTTCTGGACCCTGGAGCTCGGGCAATTAAATTGGGTCGTCCAGGTTCCACTTCTTCAAAGACGGAGTCGAACCCATAGGGTTCAAGGAACTCGGAAACTAGGTTGGCGACCTCCTTTTCCCCGCCTGGGGACACCCCGGGATCTCCATCTGGGTTAACTGACGGGATTTGGACGAGGTCTTGGAGAAGTTCGACTACCGATTCCATTTATGAGATTCTAAGAAACCAAATGCCAATGTGGAAGTTTTTCGTCTTGGCAAGGAGGGCCTCTCTTGGTGATGATGAAGGTATGAAGAACCGATTAACACTTGGCTTTACCCTCATGCTTCTCGCCAGTTTCGTATTTGTGAGTTTTGCTGCCAAAAAAGATAACGAAAAAGAATCAGGCGTCGTCAGAGTGTTGATCATCGATGGTCAAAATAATCATAACTGGAAAGAGACTACCCCTGTGCTTGAGAAAATCTTTGGGAGTAATGAACGCTTTTCATTAGATGTAAGCACAAGTCCGGGAAATAAGGCGGCGAAAGAAGAATGGGATAAGTGGCGGCCCGAGTTCCAAAAGTATGATGTCGTGGTGAGCAACTATAACGGTCAAATGTGGCCTGGGGAAGTGCGTGCTTCATTCGTTGATTTTGTGAAAAATGGTGGCGGATTTGTTGTCGTGCACGCGGCAGATAATGCGTTCTCCATGTGGCCTGAGTATAATGAAATGATCGGTCTTGGTGGTTGGGGAGGGCGTAGTGAGAAAAGTGGTCCTTACGTTTATTACAAGGACGGTAAAGAGGTTGTAGACAAATCTAAGGGAAGGGGTGGGAATCATGGACCTCAACACGAATTTGTGATCACAAATCGCGCCGATGATCACCCGATCACCAAAGGGATGCCCAAAGAGTGGTTGCATGCCAAAGATGAGCTTTATGACATGCTCCGTGGACCTGCTAAAAACATGAAAGTTCTTGCGACCGCTCCAAGTGAGAAGACGAATCGTGATGAGCCCATGCTTATGGCCCTTAATTACGGGAAAGGCCGGGTTTTTCACACAACGCTGGGACATGCTAATTACTCAATGCAGTGCCGAGGCTTTTATGATACCCTTTTAAGAGGCGCTGAGTGGGCTGCTGGTAAAGAGGTGACGGTTGGTTGGTCCAAGGATTTCCCAAGCAAAGAGAAGGTTACTCCAGTCAAGTGAGGTGACGTCAGATCTGCCCCAAGCTTGGCATCACCTTTCGACGTTTGGGGTATGAAATTTTTCCCCTCTAGGCAATGACGGTTCCTGGCGGCGCCGTCTTTCTTCCTTTAGTTGGTGCGATCCTTCACCCGCTCCTAGGGTGGTGTATCCAGAAGGGGACGTTTCATGGTGTCCGCCTATCCGTGATCGTTGCTATAGCAAATTTAGTCACGGCATTCATATTCCTCTTATATCTTCATCCAACTGGGGGGTGGGAAATTTCTGGAAGAGATTGGTGGGCGATCGGAAATGGGGTCTTCTTTTTTTTGGGACAATGGTTTTCCATCCAATCAGTGAAGACGGGCGATCTAGCGGTTCATTCTTCCGCTTTGGGAATGAAGGTGGTGATTGTGGGATTTTTTTCTATGTTAGTGGGGCTTGAACCGAGCTCATGGAGTTTGGTGTGTGGCGTTCTCCTAGCGACGGTAGCGATCTTCCTTGTCTCAGGTGGAAGTGCGGAAGGTTGGCGAACCCATCGTGTAACGGTAGGTTGGACTTTGGTGGCTTGCCTGTTTTTTGGAATTAATGATTTTTTAACCGGTTGGCAGAGCCGTGAAATCGGAGCAGCGCGCTGGCTCATCCTTATGATGAGTACGAGCGGAGTTATTTCAATTGGCTTCTTATTTCGTCGCGGAAAGCAATTGGCGATGTTGGCTAGAAATCCCCGTATTACAAATTTTGTAGTCGGAGCGGGACTTTTGCTCGGACTGCAAGCTCTTGTCGTGAATTTGGCATTCAGCCGTTATGGTCAGCCAACTTTAAGTAATGTTGTCTTCAGCACTCGAGGATTGATGGCGGTTCTTTTTCTCTATTTCATCGGGCGTAAGAGCGATCCACGTTTTGTAGGGAAACAGAGTGCAGGTGGGGTCCTGATGGTGGTAGCGCTTGCGATCGTGCTGGGCGCATGAAAATCCAGCTATTGATAAGGGAGGATTTTGTTTTCTAAGAGAGGGAATAGGAGGTGGCTACTTTCGTTCATAAAAGAGTCCGCCCGGCTATTCTTCTTCGGTGCCCCCGAGAGTGACATTGATCTGATACTTATTTTGGAGGTGGGAATGAGCTTTGCTGGCTTGGCCTGATTTTGGGTAGCGTTTGCAAGTCAGTTGAAAGGTCCGAATCGCCTTTTCCTTGTCCTTGGCCTCTTCGTAGGTGTAACCGATTTGTAAACTCGCCTCAGGTGCTGACTTCTCTAGAATTTTGATTTGATTGTAGAGAGTAATGGCCTCTCGATGCTCCTCAATCTTTCGGTGGCAATTCGCCATCGCAAAGTAGTTCGCGGGAAATCGGTCGATTTGACGATAGCAGGCAATCGCTTTTTTCCAGTCTGATTGTGTCTCGTAACATCCGGCAATGGACCAGAGGTATTCGCCCGAATTATCTCCGTCGATTTCGATGATTTCACGATAGCAGGCAATCGCTTTTTGCCAGTCGGATTGGGTCTTATAGCAACCGGCTATCGTCAAAAGATATTTAACGGAATTATCTTTATCGATTTCGATGATTTCACGATAGCAAGCGATCGCTTTTTCCCAGTCAGGTTGGCTTTCATAACAATTCGCAATGTTCAAAAGATATTCGACCGAGTTATTGTCGTCGATTTTTATGAGCTGCCGATAAATTGTGATAGCGCCAGCAACTTTTTTCTCCTCAAGTGACATCGTGGCAAGATTTTTGAGACCTGCTAGCTGATCTTCAAATTCGCCATAGATTTTCCGAGCTTCGTTCCTTCGGTCTCGCGACTTGTACCATTTCGCCATCGTTCCACGAAGACTGTCATTCATACCGAAACGCTCTCCAATCTCGCGATAGATTTTCATAGTTTCGCTATGGCGGCCAAGAGTAGTATTCAAATCTGCTGCCTGATAGAAGAATTGTGATGCCAACTCAGTGCGGACGGTTGCCTCGTTTCTAAGTGTCATGATTAATTGATCCCCCAACTTTAATGCGGCAATTCTTGTTTTTTGATCTCCCAGGAGATGCTTCATCGTTTTGACGGAGAGGCTGCAAACTTGTTCGAAAAGCTTTGTTCCAGAATACGTGGTGGCTAGGGCTTTTTTTCCTTGGTCGAGGTTTTGTGCAAAGCAGTGTAATTCAGCGAGCTCGTGACATGCCTTGATGCAGGCAGCTTTCGATTTTTCGGTCCGTTCTATCCTGAAAGTGAGTTCACTTAGAAGTGTTAGGCGTTCCTCCATGTCCTCATGTAAGCGTGCGTAGTGGAGGAGATCTTGCCGTGCGCGCATTGCAAGTTCATGGCTAGGGTACTCCTTGATGAGGAATCGGTATGACTTTTGAGCGTCCTTAATTTCGCCCATTGTGCGATAGGCGTCTCCCATACAATAGGATGCGATCGTGGCTTCAGGAGATTCTGGCCAGTAGTCGATGACGGATTGAAAGCCCTCGCGTAAGGCGGTTTTGGGCTTTTTTAGTTTCATCATCGTATGACTCCACATCAGCTGCGCGTAGGGAGCACCAACGCTTTTTTCATAGAGGGTTAAGAATTTTTCATATTCGGCGAGAGCGATCTTAAAACTTCCTTTTAGAAAGTGCTTCTCGGCAATTTTGATTTGATAGCGTTCGACCTCCCGCATCTTTTCGAAGGTTTTAACGTCAATTTGTTGGAGCGTTGAGAGAGCTGCGGTCGCGAATGAACCGAGGGCGAGGACAAGGCTAAGGATAAAGGTAGGCATAATTATTTCTTGGTTCGTTCAAGCCACTTGTTGTATTCGGTGTGGGCATAATAGATGATGTTGACCCCGAGCTGATAGGAAGACTCCCAGACTTCCCGTTTGACTCCAGAATGGCCGTCAGCCCAAGCATCGCCAATATCTCCCGGGTGGTAATAGGCGACAAGTCGACCGTCGACAACCCAGCCGAGTGCGTTGGATCGTCCATGCGGAGCGACGATAGGGAGGCGTGGAAGTGAATAAGGAATTCGATGGATCGGATGGTCGAGATAGACATCGATAGTTTCGACACGTGGAAGAACCTTTTTCATCATCGAAACAAATTGGCCTTCCCACCCAGAGCTTCCTCCGTTGTCACCAAAGAGCATGCCGTGGTGCTCGAGCAGATAGCGACGCATGGTCTGAATCTCCGTGTCGCTAAGGTTGATTCCTTCTTGCCCGGTCATGTAAACGATAGGCGGACTTTTTCGTTTGGGAAAGCTCTTGAGTCGACCGATTTCCATTGGTTCGGGGCGGTCGCTAACTGGGTGGCCGGTGCGGACTCCGTATTCGGTCAGCAAATTAAGGTCGGAACCGCGATCCATATCTTGTTCCCAGTCGCCGCCATTATATTTCAGGCGAATGAAGCGAACTTTTCCTCGCGCCGTGCCTGAGGAAAATCCTGCGCTATCACCTTTGCCTTGTCCGATTTGATAAAGGTGTTCCGTGACTTCGAGGACTTCAAGTTTGACGTCATCAATGGGAGGAGGATTGAAAAGGACGCTGCTGTAGGGGTTGATGACAAACTTCTTGTTGATCACCTTCTGGATTTTGACGACTTGCTTAAGTTGAATGCTATCTCCACCTCCGAGCGGTGATTCGTAAATACTACAGCCTGAAAGCCTCGTTAAAATGAAGGCTGCGATACTGAAAAGTATGGTGTAGCTCACGAGGGTAAGGAGAGATTGGCGGAGTTTGTGGTGCTTCTTCCCAAAGTACCACGCCGAAAGTCTACGAGGATCCCAGGAATGGCTGTAGTTGGAATTAGTGGAGACGCGCTTTGTTTCGTGATCGATCCCCCAAGCAGTCCATCCAAGTCCAAGAAAGAAGGCTCCGACTGTTCCGATTTGTGAAATGGTAATCGAGAGCGCGTAGGAAAAGTTAAGAAGAGGGAGGTGAACAGCGAGTTGCCAGACTGGAAGATAGAAAGCACTTAAAACCCCGCGGCGAATGAGGAGGGAAGATCTACGATGTCGGCGGACCCAAAAAAAGAAGACTGGAAGCACTGATATGAAGCCGATCGCTGCGAGCCAACGATTCAGCCAAAACCAAACATGTACGTCGATCCATAGAAGGCACCAGAATGCAGCGTAAATCCCTGTCAACGAGATTGGGCTGCGAAGGCGGCGGGGGAGCCGGCTGCAGAGATCTTTAATCTTTTGTTGAGGGAGCATTGCGGTTGCGTCACAATGGAGATCGACAGATCGGGTTGTTTCACTCTAGGTCTTTGAGGAAACTTCCTCCATCGTCTTCGAGTGGATTAATATTTGCTGGGGCAGTTTTCTTTTCATTAACCCCAAGTGGAGCGAGAGGTTTGGCGGGCTTTATTTGGTTAGGAGTAGGCTTGGCTTCTTTGGGCTCGGGAGTGGGAGTTACTGGATTTGTAACGATCGGCTGCTCAGGGTCAGGAGTTTCTTTATTCCCCAAAAAATAAGGAATGGCGGTTAGGGCAAAGATGGCAACGATTACCAAAATAACTGAAAGAATAATGGCTCGGATGAGCTGGCTCGATGCGACAATTCCCAGCATCTCCGGTGGGCTCTTCCCCTTTAGTTCACGAAGAAATAGTTGTAGCTCCTGAACGGTGGCGCTTGAGTTAGCCTTAAGCTCACGGAGGTCGGCCTTGGTGCTGGCCATAGAAGTGCGAGATTCACCACTGTTTTTTGAATTGCCTTTCATTGGGAAGGTAGAGGTTGTTCGGGTTCAAGGATATGAACGAGATCGCCGCCGGCTTCACTGATCGCAGCTATAATGGGTTCAAAGTGTATTGCTTTGGCTTCCTTGTGAACTTTGAGAAAGACATAGCGTTTTCCCGATGGGGTATCACCGAGGATTTTCGAAAGGGCTGCAGGAAGCGCATCGGTAGAAATCTCTTTGCCATCTAGGTAGTTTTTGAAGCCAGTATCGATGGTGACGCTGGCTAGCGGGGAGGCGACCATTTCAACTTCCTTAAGCTTCGCGGGTTGCCAGCGAACGTGACTGTCGTCCTGCGCTCGAGCGAGTATGACGAAGAAAATAAGTAATAAGAAGCCGATGTCTCCCATCGCGAAGGAAGGAACGGATGCCGTAAGTTTTTTGCGGGGAAGTTTCATTCGACGTTAATGACCCGATCTGATGCGAGTTCTAGAGTGAGGATGCCGCCTGCTTGTTCGATGATTTGTGAAATTTTAATCCAGAGCGGGTAAGGCGTATTGGGTGCGCTTTTAACGGTGACGATGCGGTCTTCATTTCTCGTTTTTTTAGACAAGGCTGCGTTAAGCTTTAAGGGAAACTCGTTAAGTTTTAGAGGGCTTCCGTTCAGGATGATGCTATTTGGTGTGATTGAAACTTCGATATTTTTGCTTTGTTCCTGCTTCTCAGTTTTCTCCTCCGTCTTTGGGAGGATTTGTGCAATTCCGGTCTCTGGCTGCACTGCGGCGCAGACGAGAAAGAAGATGATAAGGATGAAGGCTATATCCGAACTGGCACTGGCAGGTGGATCGACCAACAATTTACCGCGTTTCAGTTTCATGAGCTTTCCTTGTCCAGAGTTAGTCGGAGAGAAACAACTTCAATGAGCTCAGCAGCAGATGATTCAACCTGAAGAACAAAGTCATTGATGAGTCCGGTGAAGTAGTTGAAAGCCATGTAAGCTGGAATACCTACGATTAATCCGAAGGCAGTGGTGAGAAGGGCAACTCGGATTCCCGATGCCGCAGCTTGCACGATGTTCTGTTGACCGATATTCGCTTCAATATCACCAAATGCTACGATCATCCCTTGCACCGTCCCGAGAAAACCCAGCATGGGTGCAACGGAAGCGATAGTGGCGAGAATCGGAAGATGGCGCTCGAGGGCTGCAACAATATTCACACCGTAGTTTTCCATGCTTTTTACGACCTGTTGTTCCATTTGAGCCTGATCGTAGTTTAGACGGCGAAGGACGAGGTATTTACGAAGACCGTTTGAAAGAATCGCGGGAACAGGTCCGCGTGCAGAGTCGCAGAGTTTTAAAGATTCTTCAACTTTGTCTTCGGATAAGAGTTCGATGACTTCTTCACGGAGGCTTCCGGCATCGGTTTCGAGCAGTTTGAGGCTACGATAGCGCTCAATGATGACCGCGATAGCCATGACTAGAAGGGCGAGTAAGGGCCACATGAAGGGTCCGCCTTCAAGTAGAAATTTTAGAGCGCCGGATTCAAAAAATCCGGCATCAGCGAGGTGGGCTGGAGTCATGTTTATTCGTTTAGATTAGCTTCTTTTTCAAATTGGGAGAGAAGTTCCGGAAGTGCGAGTCTTCCTCGGGAATACTTGGCCGCGTCGCTTTCAGGGAAGTCCCACCGGCAGCGGTTGTAACGTCGAAAAGCATTGGGGATGTCTCGACCCATTCGATAACTCTCACCCGCCCAAAATAGTGCTTGGGCGGTAAGTTCTTGGTCAGGAAAACGCTTAGTAAAGGCGTCGAATGATTTGCCCCCTTTTAGAAATTTTTCCTGCTTGTAATGGCATTGGCCAATGCGGAACGCCATCTTCGGAGTCCATTCATGGTTTGGGAATTTCTCCAGAAATTTTTCGCCAACCGAGGCTGCAACGGAATAGTCCTCTTTAGTGTAAAAGTGTTCGTTAATACGAAGCATGACATTTGCGATGAGAGGGCTTTTTGGATAGGTTCCAGCTAAGGTCACATATGCTTCAAGCGCTTCATCGAGTTCGCCGGCTTCTTCGTGACATTGACCAAGTTTATACTGTGAATCCGGGGCAAGATTGTGCTCGGGATGATTTCTGACAATGGATCCATAGGCGGCGATAGCTTCGTTCCAAGCCTCCATTTCTTGAGCAAATTGGCCGAGAAGGTAGGAGACTCGTGGAGCGTATTTGGGATTTGGGTAGTCGTCTTGAAGGTCGCGGAGAACGCGTTGGCCCGAGGTCAGCGCTGCGTCAGCCTTGGCGTCTTGTTTGAGTTTGCGTTGGCTCTTGAAGAGCTCGAAGTAGCTCTCGGCGATATGAAATTGAGTTTGGATCGCTAAGTCTTCATCTTTGTAAATCTTACTAAAAGCAGCCATCACGCCATCAGTGCCAATAGCAACCGGCAGCATACGTTTAATGATTGGTTGTCCGTCGATAGTTTGAATGACGTTATCAAGATATCCCGCGGTGATCTGGTCGCCGAAGAAACATTCGATTTTCCCTTCGAAATTTCCGGGCTCTGGTTTGGGATTGGCCTGGAGGGGGAATGATCCACTGAATACACCGCTGTGTGTCAGAGTTTCCTCTAGTTCGACCGTTTCGTCCTCACCGCTTTCGGTGATAATTCGCACTATGGCCATATCTCGCTTTTTCGAAATATCGAGATCTGGATCGGAAAGGCGAAGGAAGAGTTTCTTGCCGACGTGTGCGATTTCGGCGGGTTCTAAATATTCTTCATTGGTGATTTCGAGGCTAGCAGCGGAGAAGAGTTTTGCGGCAGCGTTCAGAGAAATTTTGGAGTCATCGGGCCGTGAGTTGTCCTGGTAGATGGCGGTGAATTGGTCCGTGCCAACAACGCTTAGGACAGCCAGTGCGGCTTTAGATTTAGTTGGTCCATTATCGAGTTCGGTTTCAGGTTCGGGCTCGGTCGGGATAATGATTTTCCCGAGTCCGCCTTTTGGCAAAGTGCCGTCTTCGGGAACCATCGTGATGCTTTGTGGCGAGCCTAAGAGGAGTGGGATTTGGCCAACGAAACGCCCTTCTAAAAGAGCTGGGTTACGAGACTCGGAAAGGGCTTCGTTCGGAGTAGCGAAGGCCCGCGATAGAACACACTCAACTTGGGTCTTTACTCCTTGGGTGGTCATGACATCGACGAGCACCGTGCTTCGGGAATCCTTGGCGCGGTCGGGATCAATAACTTCAATAGTAAGAGGGAGGCGATACTCGACTTTGCTGATGTGGTCTTGTGGGCGAGGCTCTTCAACGGGAAGAAATCTCATGCCACCTTCAACTGAGGTTTCACTATCGACAATTTGGATTTGGGCTTGCGTAGGCTCATTTAGAAGGACGACTGTCTCACGATAAAAAGCATGCCCAGGGAAGATGTTCTGCACATCTTTATAGCGAAGGTAAACCTTGTCTCCTTGTTTGACGGTGATCCTACCTTTGGTGTCTTCGGCGGCCGTGTCGATTTCAGCGAGGAAAACCCCAGTCGAGGCACCGGTCTCGGTTGCAGTGTATTTGAAAGGGGGGGCTGAATTAACTTGAATCTCGATCTCGACTTCATCGCGATCAAGACCGACGTCTAGATCAAAGTCGACAATCTCAGCTACGATTCGTTCGCCGGGTTCAATACGAAGAAGTTCTTTGCGGGTTCCTTTTACCGAGCCATTTCCGCTACGATTAAAGTCGTAACTAATAGGTGTGATTTGGCCGTTGTAGTAGGTCGCAGTGAGAGACTTTGTGAGAAGGCGATTTCGTTGCTCAGCTCCAGCAGTAAGCTCGTCAAGATAGGAAACCGTAACTGTGTCCCCAGGCGCGAGCTCAAGGATATCATTACTCGCGAGTTCAAGAACATCGGCTGTGGGTGGGATGTGTTTGAGTTCACCACCTGAAATTTCTACGTTGCTGATAGCGATTGCCTCGCCGCGATACTCAAGGAATTCAAAATCAATGAACCTTAGCTCGCGAGAGGGCATTGAAAGGCTCCAGTGGTTTTCTTCTTGAGTGATTTCAGGAGCAGGAACTGGTTCGAAATATGGAATGTCCGCAGCGGAATCCAGATCAAAATCAGGAGCGGTGAAAGGTCGCATTTTGACGATTGATGATTGGCGATTTTCACGAGCCAGTTTTGCTTCGACTGACTTTACTTCAGGAGTGGCGATGGTGAGGATATTGAGTTTGTGGACCCCTCGAGGAACAAAGAGATCTACACTTTGGGTTCCTTCGCGAATCGGCATCTCCAGCTTTCCGTTAAGCATGAGGGCGGTGTTTCGCCCGGACACCTCGATTCGTATCGCTCCTTCGCGCTCCTGGACGAGTGGGCCAGACCAAAGGAGAAAGTAGGCGTCCGTGCTTTCCTCCGGGGATTGCCACGAGAGAGCGTCCACTTGATTGACCTCTGTTGGTTTAACTTTTTGGACGAGGTTGGAGATGTCTTCCCATGAGTAATGTTCTTTCAGACTTTTGGCTGAAGTCTTGAAGACTCGAAGGTGCATATCAGTTTCTGGAAAATTGAGCGGTAGAGCGGGTTTTGGTGGCGGGAATGAAGCAAGGTCGAACCAAAAGCGTCCGTCGTGACTCCCTCGAATTGTCATCCGGACTGGGGCTTCTTCCTCTGTCTGGGGGGAAGTGAGAGTGATCGAGTCAGTCTTGCGTAGCTCTTTCATATCGATTGAAAGAGACTTCGGTGCGGCTCCGTCAGGCTCGCTACGCCAGCTGGTTTCAAACGAATGATCAATTGCTTTGAGTGGGCTATGATCAAGGGCGGAATCTGAGGCTTTTGCTCCTGCGGGAAGTTCTCCGGTGCGGGACATGCCAAGAAAGATGCCACCGTGTCGGCTCTCTTCATCGATTTTGAGTTGAACTTCATCGCCACTTGAAGTGGAGAGTTTCACGCTGATCTTGTCGGGTAGGTCTGTAAGATCGCGATCCCCATCTTTAACCTGAAGATAGATCAGATTGCCGGGTTTGACCTGATTTCTAGGCCGGGAAGCAGAGCGTGATTGCTCCTCCTTCTTTTCTGCGATTTCCTTTTTAAGGACGTCAGTAAAGCTAGCGTCTTGTTGATTAATGATTTCGCTGCTTGCTACTTCGAGTGATCCATCGGAAGCGATGCGAAGACGCGTGTTGCTTAGAAATTCAAACTGGAACTGTTTTTTGAAATCCTCGGGGTAATCGACTGAGATAATGTCGCCTCCGGTGACCTGTAAGATTCCGTCTCCAATATTTGCCTCGCCAAGGGTAGTTGGGAATTCAGTGAGAAAGATTCCTTTGCCTGCCCCTCCACTGCTTAGGAAAGATTCCTCACGATCATTTCCGGGTTCGGTGCGGACGATGACGGGGATGCGTGTGTCACCGCGGCTAATCCCCAGATCTGGGTCTTGCACGACGACTGAGAGAGCCTTGCCTGGTGCATGCCAGAGTTTTGATTCCTGGCCGAGGCGTCCCACAGTCCGAAGCGTCTCTAGTTGGGTGAGGAATCGTTGTTCGATTCCATAAACCTCGGCGAGATTGTAGAGCGTTCTGTTGGCGAGTTTGGTATCCGGAGCTTGCTCTAGGACTGAGAGGAAAATCCGGCGCGCTCGTTCGTTGTCCTCCTGTCTGATAGCGAGGACTCCTCGGAGGAAATTCGCTCGAATCGATATGGAGGGATTGGGGTTTTCTGAGAGTGTTGTGAAGATTTCTCCAGCCTGATCGTAGACGCGCTGAGCCATGTAAGTTTCGCCAATTCCAAATTGTGCTTCAATCGCCTCGGGCTGTTCTTTGTAGAGATTCAGAATTGTGGTGAATTCGGCACGAGCAATGTCATATTGCCTAGCTCGCTGATAGTTACGTGCTAAAAGAAGCTGAATTTGTGACTTGTCGCGAATATCGACTTTTTCAGATTCGCTAAACTTAAGCATCCATCCACGAAGGATATCCTCAGCTCGATCATGGTCTTCAGGAGTTCCTTGCGCGATGTGAATTTCTGCACCAAAAAGAAGAAGTTCTATCGGAAGGTCATGGCGGTGCTTATTGAAAAGCTCCTGATTTTGGTAATAGCTCGCCTCGGCTCGCTCGTTATCACCAAGACGAAGGTGGAGGATAGTTTGTAGAAGCGGGGCGATCGGGCTATCTGCGGAAATATCAGCACTTAGGGTTCCCATTTCTCGATAAGCCTTGCCGAGAAGTTTTCGAGCCTCCGTTATCTCGGAATTACCTACTGAACGGATGGTGTTTAGCAGCCCATTTAGGATCGTGGCTCCAAGTGGGAAATCTTTGCGAGCGAGAGCAGCCTGGGCGTAGGGGTAGATTCGCCTCCATGACTCATAATGTTGGTCGGCCGTCTTGATGAGAGCTTGTGCGCTGAGAAGTCGATCGGTCGATTTGGTAGAGGTGCTAAGAAGATCGAGTCCGGCTTCACTGCTCACTCGTCCAATGCGGAGATCTCGAATTATGGTGTAAACACGCTTTTTTTTGTCATCAGACCAATCTTTAGAGCTCTTGGCAGTTTCGAGCCAGGAACGAGCAGGCCACTCACTCATCCCCCAAGAGCGGAAAGGTGTTCGATCTGCTCGATCACGCGCTTTTTTGAGAAGCGATTGCATTCCATCGAGATCGTCAGCCCGGAAGAGAAGGTTCGCGAGTTCAGCAGCGTAGGCCCCGTGGTAATCAGTGTCTGCTGCTGCACGATTTTTGAGAAAATTCTGTGCCGCGGTGGGTTTCATAGTCGATGCGACCCGCAGGGTGCAATCAACATATTCGCGGTTACTTGGGTCAAGATCCATGAAGGATTTCCACCATTGGATGGCTTCGGTTTCCATTCCAAGCTCATTCATGATATCGCCGATCCGAGTGCTGTGAGCGGATCTATTGTCGCTCTGTTCCTTTGATTTTCTGATCCATGGGATGGCCTTTCGGATCAGGGACTCGTTTTTAATTTCGACGAGGCGATACCAGGTATCGTAGTAGGCGGGGCCGGCGGGGATTGAGAGGAGGTGGTTGGCTGCCGCCAGCTTCATGGCCGCCCTATCCTTTTCTGGAGTGTAGGTGGCAGCTTCGAGCCATTGTTCTGAAGCAGCGAGGTCTTTTGGGAATTCTTGACAGAGCTTTTGGTAATACTTTGCAGCGCTCTCTTTTGATTTGCCTCCCAGATGGTGGCGATACACATATGCGAGTCGCGAAAGAACGAGGTAACGTTGTTCTTTCGTGAGTTTTTGCTGGAGAAGCTGCTGACAAGATTTCCCTGATTTTCCTCCCTTTTCTTGAATGCCCTTCCAAAGATTGACCAGCGGGTCGTTTTGATGGGACTTTTTAACTTTTTGCCAGCTACGATTTTGTTCTTTGTCCTTTGGTGCATTTTTCCAGATTCGATCTTGGAACTCAGCAAGATGTGGAAACGATTTTGCGCTGCTACTGATGGCTGCAAGATCTTTGCGGAAGGTCTCTGGTCCGGTGGTTGATGAATAAAGGAAAGAAATAATCTCCTCCGTCCATTTATCTTTGGTGGGAGATTTTGCGAGAAAGTCGTAGGCAACGCTTCGTGCCTTCGCAATATCCTTCAAGCCATCCCGATAAACATCTAGCGCAAGGACAGCACGGAGGGTTCCTACCCCCTTAGGAGTTTCTGCAATAAGTTTAAGGAGGCCTCGGGCGGCAAGGGAAGAGTTTTCGCCGCACCACTTCACATAAGATTGGGGAAGGTTTTGAATGTTAACCTCGTGCCGCATAACGCTCTCAGCAAGCGTTAAGGCTCGAGTGAACTCCTTAGCTTCGGCAGCCGCATTCGCTGCCTTGATAAGGGGCGAATACCGATCATCGCGCTTAGGAAAGGCCGCAAGATACTTTTTCGCTTCCGTTTCGATTGCGGAAGGGAGTTTCTTTGCGCTGATCATAGCGTCGATTAGGTTGCTATGAACATCAGGTCGCTTTGATTTAATAGCTTGGCGATATGATTGAATCGCATTTTCAAACTGTCCTAATTTTGACTCAAATTTACCGGTGCGAAACCATAAATCTTGTCTTCTAATTTCATTCATGGGGGCATTTCGGCGAATCAGAGTTTTTGCGATTTGAAGCCCTTCGGCCCATTGTTCGGCTCGCTCGGCGGCGTGCATCCCCTGAAAGCCAACTCCAGTAAGTAGAGAAGTCGCGGGTATCTTTGCGGCCATCGCAGCTGCTAGGCTGGAGGCCCGATTAAATGAGGCGCTATTATTGACCTCATTAAAAAGACGGAGGGCTTTGACACCCTGATTAGAAGAGCCGCTATTTTCCCAAATTGTTTGATACTGAATTGCGGCAAGATTACCGCGGCCGGTGTTCTCATAGGCAGTCGCAATGTATTCCCTTACTCTGTTAGTAAGAGTGTGCCCGGGGAAGATTTTCAAGAATTGGCGCCCGGTCATTATCACGTCGTCATGGCGACCCGTCACGGTGTAGCCTTCAACGAGCTTAAGGGTCATCGCGGCTCGTTTGGGGTTCTCAGTCTGGGCTCGCGAAAATTTCGAAGTGGTACGAATGATTCCGAAGATCTTCTCGTCCTTCCAGTAGAGGTCCACTAATTCCTCCATCAGTTTTCCACCTGAGGAAGATGATTCTGTGGTTTCCTTAAGCTTTGCCTCGAGGTCGATAGCTTGGTCGGCATGCGCCAGCATGCTTAAGAAAAGAAGTAGAGCGAGTTGAGAGATAAGTGTTTTCAAAATCCTGCTTTTTTGAGCGCTTCCACGATTTTATTTGCCTCTGTGGCAATGTCACTTTCGGGATAGTCGCGGATGAGATGTTCGAATTTTTGGCGGGCTTCGGGCTTTCGCTTAAGCTTGTAAAGACAACGGCCATAATTAAAGAGGATGACATCCAAAAAATTGGCGTCGGGATAGTCAGAAAGAACATTTTCAAAGACGTCAACAGCGCGCGCGTAATCTTCTTTCTTATAATAGAAAGCGGCCATCTTTGCGACAGAATCCCCAACCCGGCCCGAATCAGGAAACTGTTCGTAGACTTTTTGGTAGGCTAGAAAAGCTTTCTCATAAAGGCTGGCGGATTGTCCGGTGGTGGCTTTCAAGGCCATGGCTTCATAGCACTCGCCGGTGAAGAATTGACCTTCGCCTTTTAGAGGGCTTTCTGGGAGTTTGGCGATACTCGCATAGAGGTTGATGGCTCGTGGGAAATTCTCGCGTTTTCGCTCAACGTGGGCTTGTTGTAGCATCGCTTCGTCCACGAATGAGCTGGATGGGAATTCATTTAGGAGGCGTCGACTCATTCCAAGCGCGAGGTCTAGCTTGTCCATCGCAAAGTAAATTCGCCAAAGTTGCACATAAGTTTGTTCAAGGAGGTTTCCTCCAACCTTCTTGGCCTGAACGAGGATTTCCTCACAGACGTCAAGAGCTTCAGCATATTTATAATTGGCCTTTTCGTTGAGACCAAATTCTTTGTAGTGGTTGCCGACTTCGGTAAGTGCCGAGGCGGTTTGAAGTTTCGTTTTGAGTCGGAGTTCTTCGTCGGAGATTTCGGTCCGAGTGACACGCACTTCACCGAGGTTTCCCTCAATGATTTTGGTTTCAGAGGTGCGAATCATAGTGCCTTCGCCGAGGTTTTGATCGTCGCGGTAAATGAGTCGGACGGTTTGGCCGGGTTCGCCGGTGAGAGTGTTGGCAGCGGTTGCAAGCCGGAGAGGGATGGCGAGGCGGAAAGTTCCTCGTTGTTCTTGTTCACGTAAGGTTACAGGAACGGCTCGGACCATGAGGAGGGGTTCAATCTGAGATTTTAAATCTTCCCCGTCAGGGCCCTCTTTAAGTTCTCCGCTTGCCACTCCTTTTGCGAGTTCAGCGTCAATTTCGTCGGGTGTTTTACGCCGGAAAACTTGGACCGTAGCTTGGACCTGGTCGGCTCCGTCACTGGTGTCGTGATCGGCATCGGTAACCTGAAGATGGAGTTGTTTGCCAAGAACTGCTGCAGGGAGATCATGGAGGTATGAGCCGTCCGTGATGCGCGCTACTCCGTTGCCCACGACTATGACTTCCTTAAGACGCTTTGCGTTGGTGTCTTTTTGGGCGGTTTGGGCATCGATATAAGTGACTGTAATCCGATCTCCGCCGCGAACTTCGAGTGTGCCGTTATTGGGAGAAGCTTGATTGAGCTGGGTTGGGATTCGGCCCATCACGATTCGAGCATTTCGACCAACCGGATCGCAGGTGACTGTTTCCTCATCTCCACCTGTGGTGAGACAACGAACCTTGATTTGAGAACCGGGTTCTAGGATAGCGAAATCCTGATCATCGATCTTCACATAGAATCGTTTTCCGGCTTCGACTTTTTCGATGAGTGAATCTTTGCTTGAAAGAGCGGTTCCTACTTTTTCAAGTGCCTCGATGGCGCGGCTGAAGTGACCAAGTTTAAAATGGCCAAGGCCAATGTAGTAGTAGGCTTCATTGATCTCGGAAGAAGTTGGGAATTTCTCGATGACATCTCGCATGATGCCAAAGCACTTCCCATAGTTGCCCGCTTCGTAGAAGCAGGTTCCGGTATTTAAGAAAGCATAGGCTCGCTTGGTATCATCCCCATTAGCTTCAATCGCAGCGGCCTCGTAATGAATGCGTGCTCTGTCAAAGTCTTTAATCTCTTGGAGAAGATGGTCGGCAAGACGAAGGTGAGCTTCGAAACGGATTTGGCTTCGTGGATAGCGCTCAACGACCGACTCCCAAATTTCGAGAGCCTTTTCGTTTTCGCCAATTTCGAGTCGAGCATCACCGGCCTGCAAAAGCTTGCGGGCTGCGCGGTCTTCTATGATGGATCCACGTTCGACGACCTTTGGAGACTGAGCAAAGAGGGGAAGAGTGAGGAAGAAAGGGAGGAATCGTTTAATGAAGC
>JAKMGP010000180.1 GCA_022424905.1 Akkermansiaceae bacterium
TAGGAAGGCATTGGAGGCGGGCTTTGGAAAGTTATTTGGAAGCTTGTTCGGTTTCTGAACTTACAGCTTCGGGTTCATCGAGGAACTGGAGAAGTGAGTTTGGGTAAAGTCCGACGATAAGGAGTGAAATGGCAAGGATCCCTGCCGGGATTTGGCAAAAGGGCCCAAAGTCTTTAACCTTTTCAGAACTGGTGTGGCTAACCGGTGGTCCTTGGAAGGTCTGCCGATAAGCTCTCAGCATGTAAACGGCACTGATAACAACACCCCAGAGAGCAAGAATAGTCGCGGTTTGGACATAGCCGAGACACTCGCCATCGTAGTTGTTGAATCCCGAAAGGAACACGAGGACTTCGCCTGAAAAGTTTGCCAAACCTGGAAGTCCAATTGATGCCATTCCGGCAAGACCGAAAAGAAAAGCAAGGCGAGGTGCTGCTTTAGCGAGTCCTCCCAGTTCAGCGAGTTCAACCGTCCCAGTCTTCCTACGAATCGTGTCGGTGAGCATGAAGAGGAGTGCGATGCTGATTCCGTGAGCGAACATCAAAACCACTGCGGCAGGCTTGGCGAGCGGATTGGCTTCGAAGCTTCCGGCTTCAATCAAAGCCGCGAAAGCTAAGAAAATATACCCCATGTGCATCACCGAGGAATTTCCAAGGATCATATCAAGACGCTTTTGGTTGATTGTCACGAATCCCACCCAAAGAATATTACAGAGAAGAAGAACGATGAGACAAACGAGCCAATCTTGCATTCCAGTCGAAACCAACGAGTGGAGTCTGATCAGGCCATAGAGGCCAAATTTTTTAAGAACGCCGGCGTGGAGCATCGCAACTGGAGCTGGTGCTGAGGCATACGCAGGAGCTGCCCAAGAATGAAAGGGAAAGAGAGAGATCAGAACTCCAAAGCCTACGATTAGAAGGGCCGCGATTCCTGATTGGGCATCCGGTGAGATTGAGGAGGCGAGAAGATCGTCGAAAAGCCAGGTGTCTGAACCACTCGCTGAAACAAGCCAAATTAGGCCTGCTAAGAGAACGATAGAACCCAAAGCGAGATAGATCGTGATCTTCCAGGCCGCATTTTTTCGGTCGCCAGAGCCTAGGATTCCTATCATCAAAAATGTTGGGATAAGAGCTAGCTCGTGAAAGGCGTAGAAGAAAAATAGGTCAGTGGATAGAAATGCGCCCAATCCACCTGCTCCGATGAAAAGAATCGATGAGAACCATAGTTTCTCGCGTCCCTCAGGGCACTTGCCAGACATGACTGCTGTGAAAAGAACCAGCACGCTCAGGATAACCATTACTAGGCTCATTCCATCGTAGAAGCCAAGAGAGAGATGGATGTTTGGTTTCGAGAGAACTTCCCAAGAGAGATCCCAGATTGAGGCCTTCCAGCAAAAAACGGTGCCAAGTCCAAGCACGAGGTTGGCAGTGGCAGCGATCGTTGCAATCGACTTCGCTTTACCGAGCCCGGCTAGGATAGCGAAGGCAGCGAGGAGTGGGATGAGGATGAGGATGATGCTCATGAAACAAAGACCGTAAGATAAATGACTAAAAGAACGCCAATACCGAAGAGGACGGCGTAGCCCTGAAGGTTGCCGGATTGAAGTCGTCCGAAGAGGCGACCAAAGCCACCAGCGGCTCGTGAAAATCCATCAACAATGAAACCATTAATGATCAATTCGTCAAAGAAGTGGATGAAGGCGGCGAGAGTGTCCTGACCGTAGCCAACAAGTTTAGCGTATGTTTCGTCGATATAAAACTTATTGCGGAAGTGCTTAAAAATACCCCTGTTTTCAAGAGGGTCATTCTCAGTGTTCCCATAGAGCTTCCAAGCGAGGAAGAGCCCGATTACGACAGCCGATATTGAAGCGATGAACGCTGGAGCATTCGGGTGAAACTCGAAAGGTTTGTAAAGTGGCGAAATTTCACCCCCAAGGAACTGATAGCCGGAAAAAATAGCCATGAGTGCTAGGACAATCAATGGAGCAGACATGAGGGGGCCGACCTCCTTTGCATGATCAGCATTTTCACTCCGAGGCTTTCCAAGAAAGGCTACGAAGAAGAGGCGAAACATGTAGAAAGTCGTTAGGCATGCCACGAGTGCGGCGATCCCAAAGAGAAACCATTGTCCGCTGTGGGCGGCAGATTCAAGGATGTGCTCTTTAGAGAAAAAGCCGGCAGTTCCTGGGACTCCGCAAAGAGCAATCGTTCCAATGCCAAAAGTGAGAAAAGTGACAGGCATGGTCTTCTTTAAGCCACCCATCTTCCAAATATTTTGCTCATGATGGCAGGAGAAAATGACAGCACCGGAGCCAAGGAAGAGAAGGGCCTTAAACCAAGCGTGTGTGAAGAGGTGGAACATTCCCGCATCCGGGTCCAGGAGGCCTACGGCCATGACCATGTAACCGAGCTGGGAAAGAGTGGAGTAGGCGAGGATCTTTTTGATGTCATCCTGTTGGGTAGCCATTAGGGCTGCGAGGAGAGAAGTGATCGCGCCGATCCAAGCGATAATATCAGGTCCCCAAATGGAGTCGAGAGTCTCCATTCCAACCGCACTAAAGAACCGGACCATCATGAAAACGCCTGCTGCAACCATCGTTGCGGCGTGAATGAGAGCAGAAACTGGAGTGGGGCCTTCCATCGCATCTGGGAGCCACACGTGAAGAGGAGCTTGTGCCGATTTGCCCATGGCCCCCATGAAGAT
>JAKMGP010000186.1 GCA_022424905.1 Akkermansiaceae bacterium
GTGTCACCGCGGGCGAGGAAGGATCCTTGTATGCTCGCGCCAGCCGATGACCCTCCAATAACTCCACCTCGTTCGAGCACTTTGTGAAATTCCTTCTCGGTCAGGGTCCCGCCATAAGCTTTGGTGAACCTCCACTGGCGCCCCCCGCCAAACCAGACTCCGGTAGCGGTTTTCAATGGTTCGGCGAATGCTTCGGTGTCAGCAGTTTCACGACTGTGGGAGTGCAGAATCGTGGCTCTCTTCACCCCCATTGATTTTGCAAGATCAAGCGACCACGAGCGCTGGTAGTTGTGAGCAGGGGAACTGGATGCAGCGGTTGGAACGATAATGATCCTAGCATCTTTTCCTCCGGCCAGCTTGATAAAGTGGGCAAAGATTTGTGGGAAGGTTCGGTCTTTTCCTCCCCCGCCCATGATGACCAAAGAACCATTTTTCGGACCAACAATGGGTTGAGCTTGTTCTTTCGAATGAGCAGAGCCTTCAGAAAAAATCAGGGCGAGTGACGTAAGAATAAATGATCGAACCATGGGCGTTGAGGATCGCGGTTTTCATAAGAAGCACAACCAAACTCCGCTCAAAATTTTTGGAACGAGGTGATGCTGCGTTGCTGGTTACTCCCATCCGGAGACGACAAGTTTGCCAATCGTTGTTCCGGATTCAAGACGGCGGTGACCTTCAAGAATGTTTTTGGCGTTGATGGGGGTCATGCACTTGTTTGCGGTAGCGATGAGTTTCCCACGATCGACTAATTGGGCAACCTTCTCAAGGATATGATGCTGCGCGATCATATCATCGGTTTGAAACATTGAGCGTGTGAACATAAACTCCCAACAGATTTTGGCGCTCTTGAGTTTGAAGGCGCCACCGAAGTCGAGTTGAGTTTGATGCCCGGTGATGAGGACGATCCCACCTTGCGGTGCAATCATTTCTGCCATTGCTTCCCAAACGCCATCGATCTTATTGAAGTTAGCGATGTAATCGACCGTTTCAAATCCCAGGAGTTTTAGTTGGGATGGTAGATCTTCGTGGTGATTGATAATGTGGTCGGCTCCAAAATTTCGGCACCAATCCGAACTTTCCTTTCGCGAGGCTGTGGCCACCACGATGAGCCCCGCAAGTTTGGCGAGTTGGATGGCAATAGAACCCACGCCTCCCGCGCCTCCGATGATCAAAATTCTCTTATTCTTATTGTTATCGGGGGTCTCTGGGTCGATGCCAAGCTGATCAAAGAGAGCCTCCCAAGCGGTAAGCGAAGTGAGGGGAAGGGAGGCGCTGCTGGTGGCATCGAGTGAAGTCGGGCGCTTTGCAACAAGACGTTCATCAACCAGCTGAAATTCGGCATTGGTGCCGGATCTCGTGACATCTCCGGCATAGTAAACTAGATCGCCCTTTTGAAAAAGAGTGACGTCCTCACCTGTTTCGACAACTGTCCCGGCCGCATCGAAGCCAACAACTTTTGGGGGCTCGCTTTCAGCTGGCCGGACCTTGTAATCAACGGGGTTCATAGCAATCGCTTCGATTTGCACGAGGATATCGCGACCGGTAGCCTTGGGGCGGGGAAGTTCGATATCTGTAGCTGAGCCCTCCTCGCTGCTATTTCTAATAAACTGGATGCCTTTCATGCTGACGTCAGTCTGGAGGTTAAAAAACGTTCCTGCGAGAGAGCAATCCCGGATTCCACGCTTTCCCCGGATGGGTCGGCTCTGCTACCTTCCCACCACCATGCGTTCCCGCAAGCTCATCGCCATTGCTATGGCTCCATTCCTTTTATTGCCTTTTTTCTTTTCCTCTGCTCAGGAATCACGGAAATCTGAAGCTAAAGTCCTAGCTTATACCAATGCCACTATTTATCCGGTTTCATCTCCAAAGATTGAGAAGGGAACTTTGCTCATTAAAGGTGATACGATTCTGGCGGTTGGAACTTCGGAGGGTGTAAAGATACCGGCTGAAGCCGAGGTGATCGACGCTACTGGCAAGACCATCATTCCTGGTCTTATTTGCACCCATTCTCACATTGGTTCGGTTGCTGGGGCCGATTCTTCATCACCGATTCAGCCCGAGGTTCGTGTCTTTGATTCCATTGATGTCCGTAATACTTCGATCAATAAGGCTCGTGCCGGAGGCATTACCACGGCCAATCTCATGTCCGGCTCTGGACACTTGCTCTCCGGTCAAACGATTTACCTGAAACTTCGTAAAGGAAGCATCGTTGATGATCTCACGATCAAGCTCGCGGACGGTTCTTTGGCGTATGGAGTTAAGATGGCGAATGGAACTAATTCGATCCGCGATAGTGGTCCCTTTCCAGGAACTCGTGGTAAGTCTGTGGCCCTCGTTCGGCAAAAATTTATTGATGCCCAAGCCTATCTTAAGAAGCGCAAGAAGCATCAGGAGGAGAAGCCAGAGGAAGCCTTCGAGCGTGACCTCGCTCTCGAGACTCTGGCTGACATTCTCGAAGGGAAGCGGACTGTCCATCATCATACCCATCGCCACGATGACATCCTCACGGTTCTTCGCCTCAAGGAGGAGTTTGGCTTCAAAGTCGTTTTGCACCACGTCTCAGAAGCGTGGAAGGTGGCTGATGAGATTGCCGAAGCAGACGTGCCTTGCTCCATTATCTTTCTTGATTCACCTGGGGGGAAATTAGAGGCGCGCGATTTCGAGTGGAAAAACGGCGCTGAACTTTCCAAACGTGGAGTAGTGACCGCTTTCCATACGGATGATCCAATCAACGATTCTCGCTGGTTTCTTCGCAATGCCGCCGTTGGGGTGCGGGCGGGGATGAGTCGTCAAAAGGCTCTTGAAGGTCTCACCCTTGCCGGGGCGAAGATGCTCGATCTTGATAAGTCGATTGGCTCTCTCGACCCTGGAAAGCAAGCTGATTTTGTGATGCTCTCGGGGGATCCATTTTCAATTTATACCCGTGTTCTTGAAACCCACATCGAAGGCGAGCAGGTCTTTGATCTTGAAAATCCAACCGACCGACTCTTTGCCGAAGGAGGATACGGTGCGGGCCACAATCGCGAACCCTCCGGGTGTTGCTTCTATCGTTAATTTTTCACTAATTCATACAATGTTTAAAGTAATTTTCGCTTTCGCTCTTACTGCGGTTGCCCACGGTCAACTTGCAGTCAAAGCCGACCTCCTCTTTACCATGACTGGTGATTTAAAACCGATCAAAAATGGGATCGTCCTCTGTGGGGAAAAGGGGAAGATCCGCGCGGTTGGTCCAGCCTCCCAAGTTAAAATCCCCAAAGGCTACAAAACTCTTACCGCCAAAGTTGTGACCCCTGGAATTATTGACGCACACTCAACTGTCGGGCTGTCCGGGATTTTGAATTCGCCCAAGCACGATCAGGAGCAGCTCGAGAAGTCGTCGCCTATCCAGCCGGAACTCCGTGCAGTCGATGCCTATAACGGCCGCGACCCCCTCGTGAAATGGCTTCGTGACCTTGGGGTCACGACGGTCCACACCGGTCATGCTCCTGGCACGTTGATGTCGGGACAGCTCATGGTGCTGAAGACCAATGTCCCGTCGATCACTTCGATGAAGGATACTCTTATTGCTACCTCGGCAGTCGCATCGACCTTGGGAGCCAAGGCTCTCAGTAAATCACCCGGGACGCGCTCGAAAGCGATCGCAATGCTGCGGGCCGAACTCATGAAAGCGCAAACCCGCCTTCATAAAATTGAAGAGGCAAAAAGTGATGAAGAAAAGGACGCCCCGGCTTCAAATCTCAAGCTCGATGTCCTCGTTGATATTCTCAATAAAAAGACCCCGCTGCTCATCAACGCCCAGCGTCACCAGGACCTTGCTTCGGCCCTCCGCTTGCAGGAGGAATTTGGCTTCAATTTGATTCTGGATGGCGCTGCCGAAGCCTATCTTCTCCTTGACGAGATCAAGGCGGCTGGGGTTCCAGTTATTGTTCATCCTACCATGGGGCGTCCCTTCGGCGACCTCGAGAATATGACCTTCACCCTGGCAGCCCAACTTCACAAAGCCGGCATTCTATTCGCCTTCCAGTCCGGATATGAAACCTACGTTCCTAAAACTCGCGTCGTTCATTTCGAGGCCGCGATGGCTGCCGCTTATGGTCTCCCGCAGGAGGTAGCACTCGCTGCCTGCACCATCCAGCCGGCCAAGATTTTGGGACTGGAAAAAAACATCGGGTCTCTTGCGAAAGGAAAGCATGCTGATCTTGCGCTCTTTGATGGTGATCCTCTTGAAATGACCACGCACACTACCGGGGTTATTATCGATGGGAAGGTGGTCTCTTCAAAAGTAAAGTAGTCGAAAGTTCCGGCTTTCGGTCTTGGCCGCTCTCCCCGTGACGATACTTTCCTAGTAAATGCGATTTATACTTTTCCTTCTCGCTGCCCTGCCATTGCTGGGAGCTTCCAGGCCGAATGTCCTTTGGATTTATGTCGACGACATGTCGGATTGGTTGGGGTGCTACGGACACACGGCGGTGCCGACTCCGAATATTGATGCTCTTGCGGCCGAAGGAACGCGATTCGACAGGGCTTACATGCCGGCTCCTGTTTGTTCGGCAACGCGTTCGGCTTTAATCACTGGAATGATGCAAACTTCGCTTGGCTTGCATCACCACCGCACGATGATCAAGAAGCCGCTTCCGAAGGAGATCCGCACTCTTCCGGCGCATTTTCGTAGAGCGGGATACGTGACCTTTAATGAGGCGAAGGATGACTATAATTTTGATGAGCCAAGACTTCATCTTTACTCGCATGAGTTCGGAACGAAGTCCTATTTTTCCGGTGATCTTGAGTGGATTTCAGAGCTTAAGGAGAAGCCGTTTTTCGGACAAATTCAGTTGAAAGGCGGAAAGTTGGGAGGGGAGACCGGAGCAAAGTTTCCGTCGCAGAGTCGGGTTGATCCCGCCACGGTGGACGTTCCTCCGTTTTATCCTGATACCAAGGTGTTTCGTGATGCCATCGCGCGACACTATGAGCAGGTTGCAGTAGTTGATGCCGAGGTTGGAGCGATCATCGCCGCACTCAAAAAGAACGATTTATTTGAAAGTACAATTGTGGTTTTTTTTACCGACCATGGGAGCCCGCTTCCCCGGGAAAAACAGAATCTTTATGAGGCTGGGCTCAAGGTGCCCCTCATTTTTCGTGGCCCCGGGATACCTCCAGGAAAGGTCCGCAAGGATCTTGTGAGTGGAATAGATATTTCCTCAACTTCTCTTTCTTTTCTTAATCTGCGCCTGCCGAAAAACTTTGAGGGAGGTGACCTCTTCGATAAGGAATACAAGCTACGTGAGTTCGTGATCGGAGCAAGGGACCGTTTGGGCGTGGCGATTGACCGGGTGCGCACGGTGAGAACCGATCATTTTCGCTATATCCGAAACTACCACGCCGATCGGCCAGTCTATCAGCTGCAGTATCGCGAGAAGTATGCCACTCTAAAGGAACTCCGAAAGTTGTATGACGAAGGTGGGTTGTCTCCGGTGCAGGCTTGGTATCATGATGCGACCCAACGGCCTCGGGAGGAACTTTACGACCTTCGCAGTGACCCTTATCAGGTTAAGAATCTTGCGGCTGATCCTTCCGTTGCTGACGAGCTTGAAAGACACCGTAAGCTTCTCGAAGGTTGGGAGAACGAAACCGGTGATATGGGGCGTGTGCCTGCTTCAAGGGATGAGCTGGAGGCAGTTTACAAACAGGCCAAGGGAAAGGTTGCCAATCCCGAGTATGACTTTTTAAAGAAGTAGTCGGAGGGTTTCTTCTTTCCGATTATTGTTGAAGGGACCAAAATCTGGAGCTTCCCAGGTAAATGTGATATTTGTTACCTAGTGATGATGAAGCGTCGACATTTCTCCCGAAATCTTGCGCTTGGAGGTGCGAGTATGCCGCTTTCAGGCATGGCTTCCGATGCGCTTCATATTCTTTCCAAGCCAATCTGCTTGGGGGTGATTGCGGATCTTCACGTCGATCTTATTCCTGATGGTGCAGCGCGGCTTGACTCGTTTCTTGAAGAGATGGCGATGACGAGACCAAATGCTCTCGTTCAGATGGGAGATTTTGCTTTCGCTAAAAAGGCAAACCAGAAGATTGTTGATCGCTTTAATAGAGCTCACGCGACAACTCTCCATGTGATCGGAAATCATGATACAGATGGCGGATTGAGTAAAAAGCAGTGTCTCGAATCATGGGGGATGAAAGCGCCCTATTATCGCTATGATGTCGAAGGTCTTAAACTCATCGTTCTTGATGCGAACGAGAAAGGATCGCCCAAGCACAAAGGCGGCTATCCGCAATTTATTGGAAAAGCCCAGGTGACATGGCTTGATAAAAATCTCAGTGGACTCAAAGGCCCGGCCGTGATTATTTCCCATCAACCGATCGCGGGGCCCTATGCGATCGATAACGCAGTAGAGATTCAAAAAATTCTCTCAAAGCATTCTGACAAGGTGGTCCTGGCCATGAATGGTCACACCCACATTGATTTACTTACCGAAATTGGTGGAGTTCAATATCTCCACATTAACTCGGCGTCGTATCACTGGCTGGGACCAAAGTATGCCCATGAAAGCTACCCGGCTGAAGTGCATGCAAAGCACTCAGCTTTAAAATATACAAGTCCCTACCGAGAGGCTCTGTTCACAACTTTGACTTTCGAGCCCAAGAATCGACAGATTATTGTTGAGAAAAGGGTAACCCAGTGGGTGGGGAAAAGCCCCAAAGAATTGGGGCTCAAACGTGAGCCCGAAGGGGCGGTCACTCCCGAGATCCGGGCGCGAGTGATTGGAAAGAAGTAGCCGAAAGTTAGCGGCTATGGCCGCCAAGGCTCTTCCTTCTGCCCCTTTTTCTTCTGCAGGAATTTGGCGTCGGTATCTTTATACCAAGCGTGAAGCTTGGCGCGCATTTCCTTGACGCGTTCTTCGTTACCCTCTTTCACGTCGTTTTTTTCGCTGAGGTCGTTTTTGAGATTATAGAGATGAACTCGTCCGTCTTCGTATCGTTCCACCAATTTCCAGTCACCCATTCGAATAGCGCCCGAGGGGAACCCGCCCTGGTTACTGTAGTGGGGGTAGTGCCAGTAAAGGGCGTCACGATTGAGGTTTCCCCCTTTGAGAAGGGGAAGGAGGTCGACGCCATCTAGGGAAGTTTTGCTCTCGCCACCGGCAGCTTTCACAAAGGTTGGAAAGAAATCGGTGCTCATCACGGGAACCGAAGAGGTTGAACCAGGCCTCGTCACTCCCGGCCATTTTACGATGAAAGGTTCGCGGATGCCCCCCTCATAGATCCAACCTTTTCCACCACGCAGTGGAAGATTCGAAGTCGGAGATCCTTCTGAGGTTGATAATCCTCCATTATCTGAGGTGAAGCAAATGACGACCTCATCTTCGAGACCGAGATCATTGACTTTTTTTATGACTTTGCCGACCGCTTGATCCATAGCTTCAACCATTGCGGCATAAACGGCATGCTTTTGGAGAATGCGAACCTTACGGGGTCGCGTGCCAAAGATTTGTTCTTCGTCACCAAACTCCTGCCCATTGATTTTTGCGGCCTTCTTTTTGTATTTAGCGACGAGGTCGGGCCTTCCGATGAGGGGCGTGTGAACCGAGTAAAAGGAAAGCATGGCAAAGAAAGGTTTCTCCTTGTTGGCTTCCATGAACTTACAGGTGTCGGTGGCAAGGCGGTCAGGGAGATGTTCGCCATCTGGACCGTCGCTCAGACGGGGATTACCATAAGGAGAAAAGTATTTCTTTCCACCATAGGGTCCACCTGCTTTGAAGCCTCCCGCATTGACATCATATCCGTGCTTGGTCGGCCAGAATTCTTCGGTTGGACCAAGGTGCCATTTCCCGGCGAAGAAGGTGGAGTAGCCTCTTGTCTTGAGTGCTTCGGCAAGGGTTGTTTCGTCGTGGTCGAGGCGATCGTGAAGCGGGGCGCACGCGAATTTTCCACCACGTCGACCACTGAAGAAATTGGTGCAATCCTTGCGGGTGGGGTAGCGGCCGGTTTGGATTCCGAAGCGGGTAGGTGAGCAGACCGGGTTGGCGGCGTAGCCGTCGGTAAACTTTAGACCTGATTTTGCAAGACGATCGATGTTGGGAGTCTCGTAAAAGCTTTTCGGGTTGTAGGCTCCGATGTCCATGTAGCCGAGGTCATCAACGAGAATGAGAACGTAGGATTTGCCCTGTAGAAAGGCGGTTACGGCGAGAGACAAAAAGAGAGTGATTTTCACTCAAAATGATACCCGGGGAGGCCGGGTAACCTTTCATGTGGAAAGCTATACTCGCCTTTTTAGTTGCATCAAGTTGCATCGCTCATAAGCTGTTCATATGACATCTCGTTTCTTTTTTCGTCGGATTTACCAAGGGGTTTCGTTCTGTCTTCTTCTCAATCTAGGAGCGCAGGAAACAGAGATAGATTTGCGGCAAAAGCGGGAGGATTTGGTGGTGGGGGAGTCATGGGCGATTTGTTATTCAGGTTTCCGGAGTGGTCAACATCCGGACCGTGGAGAAGGAGCTAAGAATCCAAGTGATGCCGAGATGCTTGAGGATCTCAAGATTCTCTCAAAGGACGGGTTTAAGCTTATTCGGCTCTACGATTCTCGCGAAAACTCGGCGGCAGTTTTGAAGTTGATCAAAACGCATAAACTTCCGATTAGGGTCCTCTTGGGAGCGTGGCTTTCGGCAGAAGTTAATAATCCAAAATGCCCATGGAAACCAAAGCCTTTTACGCCAGAAGAATTATCGTCTCAGAAGCTCGGAAATGAAAAGGAAGTGGAGCGCCTCACTAAACTTGCCAATCAGTATCCGAAAATTGTGGCAGCCGTTGCCGTGGGGAATGAAGCATTGGTCGAGTGGAACGATCACATGGTTCCGGTGAGATCTGTGATGAATTATGTTAGAAAAGTAAAAAGTAAAATTAAGCAACCCGTTACAGTTGCCGACAATTACGATTGGTGGGCTCGGTTTGGAAAGGCCTTGGCCAAAGAAGTCGATTTTGTCTCTGTCCACATTTATCCGGTCTGGGAAGGGAAAACGATTGATGAAGGAATGTCATTTGGCGTTTCCAATATGGAAGCGGTTCGTGAGGCCCTGCCTGATGCGAGGTTGGTAATTACCGAAGCGGGGTGGGCCACCGTGGCTTCCGAATTTGGGAAGCGTGCCAGTGAAAAAGCGCAAGCCCGATATTACCACGAGATGAAAACGTGGGCAGCGAAGCACAATATCACCACTTTTTTCTTTGAAGCCTTTGATGAAGATTGGAAAGGTGATCCCTCCGATCCCCTCGGAGCTGAAAAACACTGGGGGATCTATGGAATTGATCGCAAACCAAAATTGGTGATGGAGTAGATCTCTATTTTCTTTCCGATCGATAGGATCGGTCAAAGGTGATGGAGGGCGATTAAGTCCTGCTATTTTCATCTTTTGATCCTTGGTGGCTGGACTAGCATCTTTGCCGATGAGATCACGCTTAATAGCAGTTCTATTCTTGGTCGCGATGGCCTCCTGTTCTCTTCCGGATACCCCCCTATGGAATGAGCGAAAACCGGGCTCCGTAGCAGGTATGCCAACTGAGCTGATCGCAAAAGCATTGATCCATGGATCAATGAAATCATTGGTAAGCAACCCGGTTACCGGAACCACAAAGGGCGTCGCCATGTGGTATGAAAGATCGCGTCTTCTTAGCGAAAATTTCCTCAAGGAGGAGGCTTTGCTGAATCCCGCCTATGCAAGAGGGGTGAATATCGAAGAGGGTCTTGACTTGGTGGGCTTACCCAAGCCCCTTCCTGGAAAAGTAGATCTTTTAGTGGACGGTGCTGAGTTTTTCCCGGCACTTTACCGATCTGTCGATGGGGCGAAAGAGCAGATTGATAGTCAGGTTTTTATTTTTGATAACGATGACGTTGCAACCGATTTTGCCAACCGATTGCGGAAGCGAAGTAAAGATGTAAAATGCCGGGTTTTGATGGATCGACTTGGATCAATTGGGGCGTGGTGGACGCCGCCTTCTGAACCACTCCCAGATGGGTTTATCCCCCCTTCGTCGATGCCCCATTACCTAAAAAATAACAGTCAGGTTAAAGCAAGGATGTCGCAAAATCCGTGGCTGGTGGCCGATCATTCTAAGCTAATTCTGATCGATCGGAAAGAGGCCTATCTCGGAGGGATGAATATTGGAAGCGAGTATCGATACACCTGGCATGATCTCATGGTCAGGGTCACGGGTCCGATCACTACCGAGTTACAGAATCGGTTTGAGCATTCTTGGAAGCTTCAGAGCTTTTTGGGAGATTTTCGTTCTTTTTTGTATCGTGACAAAGAGCCGGATTCAGCTTCAACTAAGGGGTCGCACTTTCCGATCCGAATCTTACGAACCAAGCCAGAGAGGACGGAAGTTGAAGAGGCGATTTTAGTGGCGATCCGAATGAGCCGTCGCGAAATTTTCTTGCAGAATTCCTATGTCACTTCCGAGTTGCTTCTCAGAGAGTTGATCTCGGCCCGTAAACGGGGAGTAGAGGTCAATTTCATCTACCCCGTTCAAAATGATTCCAAACTACTCGATTCTGCGAATCGCCGATTCGCCGCAACCCTCTTGAAACATGGGTGCCGAGTTTATGCTTACCCGAAGTTTTCGCATGTAAAGGCGGTCATGGTGGACGATTGGGTCTGCCTCGGTTCGGCAAATCTTGATGGCTTAAGTATGCGAATCAATGGGGAGCTAAATATAGCTTACTCCGACAAAAAAAGTGCGCAGGAGCTTCGGCGGCGTGTCTTCGAAGAGGATATGAGGCGATCTAAAAGGCTCAGGGTAAAAGATCTTAAAGCGTCACCATATTCACTTTCGATACCGCTTTTACAGCAGCTATAAAAACAGGCGATGCAGGAGTTGCGCTGAAAACAGGCGATTCAGCATCCCATTTCTTTCGATCACGCGTTAATCTAGATATCCCATTTCCTTCATCCATCCGCCGGCTTGGCTAGTCCATTCGCCAACTCGTTGTGGGATTTTTTTCATCCCGTATCCGTGGCCGCCTTTTCCGTAAATGTGGAGTTCACAGTCACGTTTGGACCGATGCATGGCGAGGTAGTAAAGAGCAGCTCCTTCAACGAAGCGTGCATCACCATGTGCGATAACAACGAAAGATGGGGGGGTGTTTTTATCGACGGAGACTTCGGGAACTAACTTGTTAGGGTCTTTTTCGTTTTTGAGATAAGCGGGATAGATGAGGAGGCCAAAATTTGGAATAGGAGAGTGTTTGTCGACCTCTTCCTTCGGGAAACTCACAGAGCCATCCGAGGTGAGAACGGTTGCGGTGAGGTGACCTCCGGCGGAGAAGCCAAGCAGGCCAATACGCTTAGGGTCGATTTTCCATTCAGAAGCCTTTGAGCGAACGAGGCTTACGGCGCGTTGGGCGTCCTGCATGGGAGCATGGTGTTTTTCGAGATTCTTGCGACGAGGAACGCGATACTTCAGCAGGACCGCCGTGACGCCGATCTCGTTGAGCCAATTACAAACGTCGGTTCCTTCGTGTTTCGAGGCGAGAATGTGATAGCCTCCCCCTGGAGCTACAATGACAGCAGCTCCGGTGGACTTGTCTGTGGGAGCTGGGTAGAGTGTGATGGTAGGCTTACTGACATTTGAAGTGCGGGTGATCCCATCATTGTTGCGATCCTCGACTTTTTCTGCACCCACTTTTTGGTCTTTTTCGCCGGGGACCTCTCCGGTCCAGAGTGGCAGGGTGAGAAGCTCGGCGTGAGCACTCCAAAATGGGAGGATGAGAAGGATTGGGAGTAATTTCATAAAGCGATTGTTGGGATACGAATCGTTCTAGGGGAGAATTACGAGGAAATAATAGGCTTTAGCCCCCAGCCATTTCTGATTTCAATCATGGTTAGGAGGTGATGTTAAAGGATTCATTTCGATAGCTGATGATAAGATGAAAATTCCACTAATTAGGATTCCCGTGGCTATAGGTCCACTTTTGATGTCGTTCGTTTGTGTGACTGGTTGCGGGACTAAGATCACCCCCCAATTGCATTCATTCGAGTCAGATGGATGTAGTTCTTTTCCTGATGGCACTGCCAGTGAGCCGGTCCTCTGGCGTGACGATTGCGTGGTTCATGATTATGCCTATTGGAAGGGGGGAACTTGGAAGGAGCGGAGGGATGCAGACCGGGAGCTGCGAGATGGGATCCGTCGCAAAGGGAAGCCCGTGATCGCGCAGTTGGTGTATGTGGGAGTAAGAGTGGGGGGCACTCCGTGGCTGCCAACCCCTTGGCGTTGGGGATTTGGATGGCACGAATTTCCCAGAGGCTATCGCCCGGTGAGTCTCGATGAATGGCTCATGATTAAAAAGATCACCCCCCTTCCAATTTTAGAGAAATGATTGGAGCAATATCATTGTCCCTCATCTGGCAATAAGAGACGCGCTTCTCCGTTAAGGGCTTTGATGGAAGCATAGTCCGCCTAATCTTCGATAGATTAGATAGTTAACCTAAGGTATTAAGAAAACAGGATTCGATCGATAGCTCGTGACTATGACTGATGGCTTGATGGGATGCAGTGCTCAAATACGATGATAAGAACGACCATTCTCCTTGCCATTTCCCTCATTTCTAACGTGCTTGCTGAGGAGTCTTCTTGGCTATCCGGTGATGATCTTACGATTGATTTAGTCGCATCTCACCCTGTGGTTGAGCAGCCGATCTTCCTGAATTTTGATCATCGAGGACGAATGTGGGTGGCGCAGTATCGTCAGTACCCATTTCCTGCTGGATCGAAGGTGGTGGGAAAGGATCGGTTTTGGCGGAGCGAATACGATAAGCTGCCAAGTCCTCCTGGGCATCCCGAATATGTATTCGGGAAAGATCTCATAAGCATCCACGAGGATACCAATCGCGATGGGTCTTTTGACAAGGTCTCTCCATTTTTGGAGGGGCTGAATTTCTGCACGAGTTTTGCGCATGATCACGGCGGCCTATGGGTTCTCCAACCACCGTATCTTTTATTTTATGAGGATAAGGATCGTGACGATAAGCCAGATGGTCCACCGCAGGTTCATCTTCGTGGCTTCGGAATTGAAGACTCACATTCACTCGCGAATTCGCTGACTTGGGGGCCCGATGGTTGGCTTTATGGTGCCAATGGTTCTACGACTTCGTTACGAGTCACAGTGGAGGGAAAGAAGGATCCTCCGGTGGTGCGAGCGGGGCAGTTGATTTGGCGATATCATCCGAAGAGAAGGGTTTTTGAGATCTTCGCTGAGGGCGGCGGGAATAATCTAAGCTGCGAATTTGATTCGGTGGGGCGTCTCTACTCCGGAAGTAATACCGCCCATGTGGCGTTCTATTACCAACAAGGGGCCTACTATCAGAAGACTTTTGGGAAGCATGGCGAACTTTCTAATCCGCATACTTATGGGTATCTTCCCGGGATCCTTCATCAGAAGTATGCCCGAGTGACGAACTCTATTATGATGTACGAGGGAGGAGAGCTTCCGGCCCGCTTTGAGGGCGCAATGGTTTTTGCGAATCCTCTGACGCTGGGAGTTGGATCATACCGTCCAAAGTTGGAGGGGCTTAATTTTTCGGTGATACCCAATGGGATTGTGGACGTTCGGAAGCATGACAAGTGGTTTTGCCCAGTCTACGTGGATACTGGCCCCGATGGTGCTCTTTATGTTTGCGATTGGTATGACGAGCAGTGTAATCACCTTAAGCATTCGGAAGGGCAATTGCATGCTAATGATGGGCGACTTTTTCGGATACGGGCACGAGAAAGTAAGGCGCTGAAGAAATTTGATTTGTCAAAGCTCACTGTCTCGGAGTTGCTAGAGCACTTGAAGAGTTCTAATCGATGGTGGCGGGAAGAGGCTCGCCGGGCGCTTCGGCAACACAAAGACCGGGAGAATGCATTGCCTACATTACAGAAGTGGATTTCCCATGAGAAAGGGCAACTTGCCCTTGAGGGGCTTTGGTGCTGGAGCTTGATTGATAATTTGTCGATTCAGGTTTTTCGGAAGGCGCTGAGAAGTGCGAATCCCCATGTTCGCCGTTGGGTCATTAGACTCGCGGTTGATAATGGCGATCTGACCCCCGCTCATCTTGCCGAAGTGAGTAAAGTTTTGGTGGCTGAGGAAGACCTTGAGGTGTTGGCGCAAACCGCCTCTTCGGCAGCCCGTCTCCCGATACAAGAGGCCTTTGCTTTTTTGCGGCCATTACTGGGTAACAAAAGCATTCGCAATAACACGCAGCTTTCGCTTCTAACTTGGTGGGCAATTGAGCCACATTGTGAAAAGTTTTCGAGGGAATGTGTGGCACTCCTTTTGCGCAAAGAAGTGATGGCTCCCAAGGTTTTTGTTAGGCTTAATCGATGGCTTGCTGCCAGTGGAGATCTCACAAATTTAAAGTTATCTGCCGAGATGTTTTCTGCGATCGGTGAATTCACTAAGGATGAGCAACGAGAACTTTGGTTTCATTTTGATGAGGCTTTTAAAGGGCGCTCGTTTGCGACGATCCCGGACGAGATGATTCTAGCTTTAGCTGGAAGGACCGACTTGCCTCTGTATCTCGAATTACGTTTGTTCCCCCAGAATCGTTCCGTTCTAAATGAGGCGCTCGGGCAATTAGAGGGGCTTAAAAAAAATCGTGAAACGCTTCTTCGGCTCATTGAATACTTTGGTGAAAACCCTCACCCTGATGCGACATCCAAGTTATTAGGGCTCTTGGATGTTAAAGACGCTAGGATTCTTATCCAAATCTTTGCAAGCCTTCAGGGCATTGAATCCCCCAAAATTGCAAGGGCAGTCCTGAAGCGCCTACCCACCCTTCGACCAGAGGAAATTAAGGCTGCCGAAATCTTGCTGCTTTCTCGTGCATCTTGGGTCAGTCAATGGCTTGCCATGGCTACAAAGGACAAGGTTTTAAAGGGGCTTTTAACACCGGCTTTGCAAAAGCAGATCGTATCGAGAGCTCACCCTGAACATCTTCAAAAATTAGAAATACTCTTTCCAAAAGCAACTGATCCTGAGAAGGCTTCCGAGGTTGAGGTTCAAAAGGTTCAGGCTATTCTAGCGAAATCAATAAGGCCAAACATTCGAAATGGGCATGCTCTTTTCAAGGCTCGTTGTGCGGCTTGCCATGTTCTTCATGCAGATGGCGGAGACATAGGGCCTTCCCTGACTTCATATCAGCGGGAGGACCTTAAGACTCTGCTCCCCTCAATTTTAGATCCTAGCAGGGAAATCCGGGAAGGCTTTGAAAATTATATTCTGGAGGTTGGGGATGGTCGTAAGCTAATGGGTTTTCTTAAGACAAAAAATAAACGTGTTGTCATCTTGCAGCCTGCGGGCGGAGCTCCTTTGACGATTGCTGCGGACCAGGTGCTATCTTTGGAGCCAACGAGAGCAAGCTTGATGCCACCCGGACTTTTGAATGGTCTCAGTGAACAGGAATTAAGTGATTTCTTTGCGTATCTGCGAAGTCCACAGCCGCTGAATCTTCAAAAAAAGTGAGCCTATTGCTTTTTTTGTTTCTTTCCATGCGGAGCTTGCTTCCGGTCTTTATCAATCA
>JAKMGP010000199.1 GCA_022424905.1 Akkermansiaceae bacterium
AGAAGCGAGCGACCTCACTCACCGCGTTGAAGTATCGGAAAATCTTCAGACTTGGCAAAGCGGTGACGCTCTAACCGTCATCGTAGCTCCTCCCTTTAACAATGGCGACGGAACAGATACTCATATCATACGTTCAATTTACCCGCTCGATATGAAGTCTTCGCGATTTTTGCGCCTTCATGTTGAGATTTCGCCTCGATAGGATCTAACTTAAGCATCTGAGCAATCACGATGCATTTGAGAAGAATCATCAAATGTTGTGAAAAGGAGAAGATTAAGATTATGAGACCACCTGCCTCAAGGGCTTTAAATGTAATCATCAAGGCAAGAGTAGGCCGTTCGTTTTCTACAAATTTTGGCCCAAATCCTAGAACTCGTAACATTGTGAAATGCCCTAAATTCTTTGATTCTCGGGGGTGCCATGACTTTGTTAAGAGGTCGTGTATTTCCACAATGAAGAAGACGGTCACCCTAACTATGGGTATTATTTTTTAGCAATCCGTCATTCTAAACAACGTAAAGCAATGAAACTATCCCTTAAAAATATACTTCTCCCCGCACTCTTGGTCACCGCATCTGAAGGGGCATACGAGGCCTTTACAGATAATTTTGACGGCCCCTCGTTAGATGAGGCATACAGGCAAGAGGGATTGCAAGATGCTCATTTGGGAATTACAGACGGGGCTTATTTTTTGACTGACGAGAGAGACGGGCAGGGAACCAAGATCACACGTTCGACTGGGGGAGA
This sequence comes from Akkermansiaceae bacterium, assembly GCA_022424905.1. Lineage (GTDB taxonomy): Bacteria > Verrucomicrobiota > Verrucomicrobiia > Verrucomicrobiales > Akkermansiaceae > SW10. The sequence goes on from JAKMGP010000199.1 coordinate 749, forward strand.
AATTGATTCCTTCCGAAATGAAATTGAATTTGTGATGGAACCTTTCCGTCTTCTTGGAAATCCCGGAACCCAATCTGACTTCAAATGGAAAATGTTTGGTCCTGATGGGTTCATGGAACTAGTTTTAAATAGCTTTGGAAAATTAAGGCTGTATCACAATGACTCTGAAGGGTCGTCTGGTAACATTACCGAGAATTCTGATATCGGAATAGTAGATGGAGACCGTATCAAGCTCATTGTTGATTATGACATCGATACCGATAAGATGGAGGTCACGTATCAAATCAACGACGACGACCCTGTCGTGTTCCATTCTGGAGGGGGAATTAGCGGACGAGTGGGGGATTTGATCACAAATTTTGTTCAGGTTGAAATGTTCAAATGGAATAATTCAGAAGTTACAAAAGGAGTCGTCGCGGTAAACTACTGGAACCTTGGTGCTATTCAAGAGCCTGAGGCACCTGCGGGACCTCTAGTTTTGTCGATTGGCCCTGACGGTGACGGCCTAGAGTTTACTTGGCGAAGTCAGGAAGGTAAGGTCTACGACTTGGTAAGTTCAACTACTCTGGAAACTTCTCCTGCTACTTGGGCACCTTACAACGATGGAGTTAACTCTTCATACGAGAACATCGCGGCATCTGGATCAGGGACCAACACCTTGAGTAAGGTCGGAATTTTGGGATCACCCCGCTTATTCGCTATTGTAGAGAAAGAATTTCAGCCTCTTCTAATTGAGAATTTTGATTCCCTCGGAAATTTAAGTCTGCCCGCAGGATGGGAAGCTTCCGACAATGGAGAAGGGAGCCAATGGCAAGTGGGCACACCAAGCGGAGTTAATACCGAACCTAGCGCTGCGGCATCTGGCGTCACCTGTGCCGGCATTAACATTGGCGGAGATTACACGCCATCAGCAGATGCATCACTGACCACGAGTGTTTTCACAGTACCCGCTTCAGGAGCAACATTAAGTTACAGCCAATATATCGATACCGATTTCCCTCCCCAAGCTGATGTTGGTTCCATCGTAGTACTCTCAGCTGCTACGAATCTTCCTTTGGTCGATGGAGATGTTGCTCTGAATATAGAAGGAACAAGCCAAGAGTGGACCAAAGAGTCTTTACCCCTTCCAGAGGCCGCAAATGGCCAAGAGGTAAGACTTCAATTTCGCTTTGTCTCCGACAACGACGCTAACGTCTTTGCAGGTTTTTATGTCGATAATGTGAGCGTCGTTCCAGGGACCTGATAGTTCCCGGAAACAAAAATTAAAGGTTTTAAGATTGCCTTATCGCCTTCTCTAATGGGAGAAAAAAAGTCTATGTACATATTCAGGCCCGTAATAATTTTTGTGAACCGTTATCTGATTGCCTTAATCTTTTTTCTGCCTGCGGCTTCTCTCTCTAGAGTTAAGGCTCCGAACTTTGTAATTATCTACGCAGACGATCTTGGCTATAGCCAACTCAGTATTCCGATGATGAAGGAGAAGCCGGAATATGCTCATCCGCTCCATCAGACTCCAAATATTGCAAAACTTGCAAAACGCGGGATGCGTTTTTCAAGTGCCTACGCGCCTTCGCCGGTCTGCACACCTTCACGGGCCAGCATTCAATTCGGAATGACCACCGCCCGCGTCGGATGTATTTCAATCCATGATGTTGTGATGAATAAACGACGAATCGATATGGGCAAAAATGTCTCAATCGCTGAGATGATTAAGGCCGCAAATAAGAATCATGTGACTGCTTTTTTTGGAAAAGGATGCACACCCATGGGCTGGTTTAAGGACCACGGCTACGATGTTACCGACTTTAATCATAAACATCCAAACGGAAATGCACACGGTGACTGGTGGGAGCCTCATACTAAAACTCCAATTCCTGATAACGACCCAAAGCGTGTTTTTAGCCTCGCCAAAACCTCGATTGATTTTCTGGAAAAACGAGCTGAGGACAAGAAGCCATTCTTCCTAACAATCTCGCACTACGCAGTTCACGTTCGCAATAGCTCCCTAGAAAAGACCCGTAAAAAATATTTGAGCATCCTCGCAAAGGAGAACGGAATCAATGGTGGCATCTCTGATAACAAGGCTGGGGAGAGCAATAACCTCCGTTCACTTTGGGAGCAGGCCAACTATGCTGCGATGATGGAAGACATGGATACTTCCATCGGCCTTGTGCTGGACAAGTTGAAGGCTGTAGGGCTTGAGGAAAACACTTACGTTATCTTCTCCTCCGACAATGGTGGGGGAAACCAAAATCCGCCGCTTCAGGGCGGTAAAGCCAAAATGTGGGAAGGTGGTTTGCGTGTCCCGATGATTGTTGCCGGACCAGGTATCGAGGCCAATTCGCAATGTGATCATCCGGTTGCGCAGTGGGATTATCTCACCACCATGCACGATCTAGTTGGTAGCGAAGTGCCATTGCCTAAGAATCTCGATGGTATCAGCCTTCGTCCAGTTTTTGAAAAAGGGAACGCCGGTAAACTTGCGAAGCGGGAATCTGGCTTCATCTTTCATTTTCCCGCTTTTTACACCACCCCAATCACGGCCTTCCGCTTAGGTGATTACAAGCTTATGCGCCAACTTAATACAGGCGAAATCAAACTCTTCAATGTCGCTGAAGATATGGGCGAATCAAAGGAACTCTCAAAAAAAATGCCAAAAAAGGTTAAAGAAATGGTGCTGAAATTGGATGCCTACCTCATGAGAGTCGGAGCATGGTCGATAAAAGAAGTTTACGATACACGACAAGAAGAACTGGATGGGTGGATAAGGCAGGATCTGAAGCGAATCACCGAAACTAGAAAGAAACTGACAGAACAAGATTTGAAAATTGAAACTAAGAGTAAGTTGAAAACTGGCATGCAAAAGGCGCTTCAAAATTCGAAAAGGCATCAAAAAGGACTTAAAGAGCTCGAAAGGCAACGAACTTCTTCGGATTGGTTCTAATACACTTCCCATTTTTTCTTTTCAAAATGATGTTCAAGTTCGTCCCCTTCCTTTTGTCGTTTATTTTTGTTCTGAAGGTAGCGGCTGACAATCCTCGCCCAGATCTTCCGAATATTGTCTTCATGATGGCTGACGATATGGGCATTGGAGATACCAGTGCCTATCTAGGAAAAAAGGCGTCTCCTCATGCGGGGTTTGTAAAAAAAACTCTACGGACCCCAAATTTAGAATCGTTTGCAGAAGAGGCCCTAGTATTCACTAATGCCTACGCACCAGCTTCGATGTGCTCGTCCACTCGTTATTCGTTACTAACTGGTCGGTTTGCCCATCGCTCCTATCTTAAGCAGCAAGGATGGCTGCCCCATGGCCCAAATGCCCCTATGATTCAGCGTGAGTTGACGACGCTACCAGAAATGCTGATAAAAAAAGGTTATAGAACAGCTGCGATTGGTAAATATCACGTGGGGATGTCGTTCAGCGATTCTTTCGGCAAGGCTGCTGATGATTTCGATTACCATGATGTCGATTTCACAAAACGAATTCTCGATGGGCCGACCCATCATGGGTTTGAAGAGTTTTTTGGAGTGCCGGGAAATACCGAGGATCCGCTCGATACGGAACCCCGTGTCTTCATTCGTGATGATCATTGGACGTTCAACGATCGTAAAGCCATGAAGTATATTGGTATGAAGAATCGCAAAAGTCGGATCCTCGCTGCACCAGATTGGGATTTAGCTAAAATTGGACCAACCTTCCTTGGCGAAGCTCTCGCATTTTTGAAACGCCAGGAATCTCAATCAGAATCACCATTCTTTCTTTACTACGTCCCATGTGCGAACCACTTCCAGCGAAATCCGGGTGGAGATTACGCTGTGCCCGATGTGATTGCTGGAGTGAGAATTAAAGATAAGAGTCGTTACTCGGATAACTCTTCTGGTGGTGACCGCGAAGACATGGTTCTTGAGAACGATGCAGCCTTTGGCGCACTTATAAAATCTCTCCGAGAGATGGATGATCCTCGCTGGCCCGGACACAAAATGATCGAAAATACTCTTGTCATTTTCACCAGCGATAATGGTCCAAATGTAGGAGATAATTTGGGTTGGAATCCAGAGAGTGGCGGATTACGAGGCAAGAAAGCTAAGATTTGGGAAGGGGGTATTCGTGTTCCTTTCTTGGTATCTCTGCCGGGGCGGTTTGAGGGTGGAACTGAAATCGACTCAATTTTTTCGCTTACTGACCTCTTTGCCACCCTGGCTAGTTTAACGGGATACGAGTTGATGCCGAGCGAAGCGCAGGATAGTCAGGATTCATTGGTCTACTGGGAAGGTGCCATAAAGGCTCCGGATACAAGGCCTCGAGTATTTTTCTGCCATCTTGGACCTCCGTATTCGAATGACGTGCTTGCGATTCGCAAAGGTAATCTCAAAGTAATTGTAGATGGTGGCCTTGTCATGCCATGGGGCAAAGGTGGCCAACTAGGGGCATCAGCCCCAGTTGAAGCCTACAACCTAGAAGCAAATGCCTATGAAAAGCAAAAGAACAAAGGCGGCGAAGATAAGGAGGAATGGGCAAAAGGAACTCTCGCCTTAGCAGAAGAATTACTGAAAATCCACAACCGCGGCCATGCCCGAAAATTGAATCTGAAAGTAAGAAATGACCTAATTTATGATCCGGGATGGCATAATTTACGCAATGATTTGGATGGTGAAATCGGTTTTCAATTTTCGGTCGAAAAAGCTCAGAGTGTGACTCATCTGGGGATGTGGGTCGCTCCGGATTCGGCGCGACCGGCACGAAGGGCACGTGCTGTAGGTAGCGAGTTAGATCGTGACCGGCCAGCAAGAGCGGGAAGAAATACGCTATCGACAAATCATGTTGTGAGACTTGTGACTTTAGAGGGAAAGGAATTGGCCCGTGTTGAAATTGTCCGAGGTGAGAAAAATAAAAATGGAGAATTTCACTATAAGGAGCTTTCGCATTCCGTTAATCTGTTAGTGGGAACAAAGTATTTTCTTCTTCAGTCTACGAGACCCTTTGATGGTGATCCATTTCGTGATCCAGCTTCATTTGACGGATTGTCACCGCTCATTCACCCACAATTTTGTATTGAGAGAAGCGTCTTGATTCAATCTGGAGATCTTAAAAAGGCCCGTCTCATTCCCGCCTTCGCAGATTTACATGAAGCCTTCAGTCAGTTTCGCTTACCCGTGGGCCCAAGTTTAAAAGTCAAAAGTCAAAAATAGCCATATGAAACAAGTCCTCTCCTTTCTATGTTTCTCTATCATCTCTGTCTTTGCAGATGAGAAAAAACCAAACATTATTTTTATTCTGGCCGATGATCTCGGCTGGGCAGAATTAGGTTGCTACGGTAACGACTTCCACGAGACCCCAAACCTTGACCGGCTGGCAAACGAGGGAACACGTTTTATCAATGCTTATGCAGCGGCACCAGTCTGCTCGCCCTATCGCGCAGCACTATTAACGGGACAAGTACCTGCACGAGTTGGGATCACAGACTACCTACGGCCCGATGCTTCAGATGGTCTCTCACTTGATCATCTAACTTTACCAGAGATGCTGGCTGGCGGCGGCTATACTACTGGGATGATTGGTAAGTGGCATCTAACCGGATACCGACATCATGGAGCGAAGATCGAGACTCGCCCTAAGGATCATGGCTTTTCATGGAATATTGGCAGTGAAGTTAAGAGTGTCGGTAACGGTGCTAATACATGGCCTTATGTGTTTCGCACACAGCCAATTCCGTGGATTGACCTGAAGACAAATCGGCTTGGAAAAGAGGAATACCTTACCGACCGACTGAATCTGGAAGCAGTTGATTTCATCGAACGGAGTGCGAAAAAAAAGGAGCCATTTTTTCTGTATCTCAGCCACTATGCGCCTCACACAATTTTAAACGGCCGAAAAGATCTTGTCGAAAAATACCGGAAGAAACACCCGCCAGGTAAATCAGGGAGGGAAGACTCCTACATCTCCGAAGACGCGGGTCTAGGAAAAGGCGATCCTGGTAACCACTGGGCGATTGACCACAATCCGCATTTAGCAGCAATGTTAGAATCGATTGATGATGGCGTCGGAAAAATCGCCGCTAAATTAGAGGAGCTAGGAATTGCAGAAAATACGATCCTTATCTTCACCAGCGATAATGGGGGTGAATCTAATGTCACTTCCAATGCTCCTCTCCGTGGTGGTAAGAGCGAACTCTACGAAGGAGGTATTCGTGTTCCCTTAATTGTTCGTTGGCCGCGTTGTGTTCAGAAGAAGGCAACCTCCACGTTACCAACAATGAATACGGATTTCTACCCGACTTTACTCGAAGCAGCTGGAGTGAAAAAGAGCTCCAAGCAAAAAATCGATGGAATCTCGATTCTCGCAAATTGGAAAGATGTTAAATCAGCACCAAAACGTGAATTTCTCGCCTGGCATTACCCATTAGATCGGCATCATTTCCTTGGTGGAGTATCCGCCGGTGCCATCCGAGCTGGAGACTGGAAGTTGATAGAGCATTTCGATACCGGTAAATCGCAACTGTATTCGCTCGCTGATGACCCATCAGAGAAGAAGAATCTTGCTTCCGAAAATCCTAGTAAAGTTGCCGAATTAAAGGCCAAATTGAGTTCGTGGCGAAATAAAGTGGGAGCAAAGATGGCGGACACCGCAACCAAGAATTAAGAAAGTCCGATTTCTTCAAAACAAACCCTAATTCCTCATATGAAGCCTATTCCTGTACTGGGCCTTATCAACTATAACGAAGGGTCAAACAAAGCGCTCTTGCTCTTGTAGAAAAGTAACATGCAATTTCAAAAAGTCTCAAATCGCCTGAGTGTATTAATTTCGACGGGCCTTGCGCTACTTAGCTCAGCCTTATTAGGCCAGGGAGCTGATATTTTTTATACCGGCGCAGGCAACAATAATCGGTGGGATTACGCGGCCAACTGGAATGGTGGAACAATTCCCAATGATTCAAGAACTGGAGCCGCCTTCAATCGAGAGGGAACCCAAGTCGTCCTCGATTCTTCCACTTCCGCACTCTGCAGGGGGTTCATGCTTGGTATGTATGGCAAAACTAATTCTGCTACCGTCAAAGGAGGTCTGCTTGAATGTACTTGGTTAGATGTCGGGCGTTGTGATCAAAATGGCGGTAATGGAACACTCACTATTTCAGGCGGGGAGATCAGGATTGCTAATTATCTGAACATTCCTACCCAATTTGCGACACAAGTTGACCCTAACAAAATCGGCTACGGCCGCGTGGACTTATTGAACGGTATTCTCAGCGCCACGACTTTGCATATCGGAAATGGCCAGACTGGATCTAATGGGGGATTGGGAATCCTGCATATAACGGATGGTATTCTCATTCTCAACGGTGATCGAACAAGCCAAATTCAAGACTATGTCGCCGATGGAAAAATCACCACCACGGAGCCCAACACCATTCAGTTTGATTTTAATACCTCCAATCAAGGTAAGACAACAATCACTGCTGGAATTATCGACAATAGCTACAGGGGGTTTGCAGATCAACCGTATCCCCCAAATGGACTAGAATCTTGTGATACTGTCGCCGCTATTTCCTGGAAATCCGCAGAGGGAGCAGAGAGGCAGCAAATCTATTTTGGCACCAGTTCCAATCCACCACTCGTCGCTAATGTCAGTGGAAATAGAACTGAGTATGAGCTGCCAACACTAAATCCTGAGACCACTTATTATTGGAGGGTTGATACTACGAAAGGAGAATTCACAAATCGCGGACCAATTTGGTCATTTTTTCAAAGGCCCGCAAACGTATGCCCAAATATTGCTCCGCCATGGAATGACTATTGCGTTTTTCTACAGCAAGAAATCCAAGGAAAAAAGCATGGCTTTCTTGCCGGGAACAAAACTAATTATATTGGTGGATTTATGCCATCTTGGCGACAGCAAGAAGATGAAACGATAGGATTTACACACCCTTTTCACAACGACCTAAGAAGCCGAGGCTTCGGTATGGTTAATGATGAGAAGACTGGCTATGGACACGACTTAACGGGTTGGGAATTCTACAAATCCACCAAGGTTGCATACGGCACTGTTATTATCAATGGGCAACGCTACGAGAGTCCCGTTCCCATAGCGATGTATTGGAGGCCAGATCGTATGATCTGTGAATACCTCGTTGGCGGAGTCACTATCCGTGAAGAAAAATTTATCGCACTCAATGATACAGCCTGTTCCATTATAACATCGGATTCTCCTATCACTCTTGAGTTCGCTGGTCAGAGTTTTTATGACCCTAGAGCAACAGTGAGCACTACGGCTACTTGCACCTTCGATAGCACGAACAATCTTGTTCACCTTGTCGAAGGCGGAATAAATCTAGTGAAGCCATACCAACAGGAAGTCAAACAGGGCGTCATGATGTATGATGGTATGAGCACTATTTTATCAGCGTCGAAAACACTGGAAAACTACACGAACACTACCGAGGCTACAGGTCAGCAAAAATACAGCTTTACATTACCTTGCGACTCCAACGGGCTATCACTCGTATGGGCAATGAACGATGATAAAGCTATCGCGATTGCTCAGGCGCAGAGCGTGTTGGCCGACTCTAATACAGCACTAGAGGAAAAAACAGATCACATGAATGATCTGCTCAATAATCAAATTCCATACTTCCGTTGCTCAGACGACGAGATCGTTCAAGTCTATTACTTTCTTTGGGCAATCTACTTGATGTATTACATCGATGTCGATGAAGGGTTCGAGCGATATTCGCATACCCAAACTGCGGTAAACAACTTTCTCGGGATGCATCGTTACGATGCAAACATCCAAATTCCAGTAGGCTCGTGGATCGCAGATAAGGAATCCTATGCCAATGGTAATGTTTTACTTTGGAAAGAGATGCTACCATTTGCTGATTTAACCACTGGCCGGATCCCTGCCGATAATATTGGAAAAACGTGGTATTCAGGTTTGTCAGGTGGCGTCACTGGCCACGTAATTGGCGCCTGGAAGATTTATGAGCACTCGCGCGATAAAGCATTCCTCGGGAACGCTTACGATTTTTACAGAGCACTCATGTGGAATAGCATCCCTGGTTTTTGGGGGCACCAATATGAAGCAGCAGAAATCCTTAGTAAAATGGCGCTGGAACTCGGGTATCACCAACAAGAAGCCGATCATTGGCAAAATATTGTAAACGTCACTAATTATCAAAATTGGTTTGACTCCTTGTGGCAAAAGAATGGCGTCAAAGACTACTTCGGTGCAGGTGATCCTAACAAACTTAGCTGGACTACTTTCGCTTACTTGAACCTCAAAGATTTTCCTGAAGATCTCGCCCGCGATATGGTCGAAACATGGGCCTTGGATGATGTGACCGGATTTAATCGCCAAGGACAAATAGGCACCAATGATTTGGTCTCGTGGCAAGAGCTTATTGATAATGGTGGTAACACAAACTTTATGATCACACCGGACACCAATTTTTTCGCTCTTAAAGGGATCTATCGTTCTGGGGTCTATGACCACGCGAATAGGCTTACTCTAGCACACCTAAAAAACTACCATATGAAATGGGGGATTCCTTGCGCGCCCGAGGCAGTCAGGGCTGATTACGGATTTCATGGCGATCAATACTCCAATTTTAACGCCGGGAAGATCCTTCTCATTCTCGAGGATATTTGTGGGCTTTCATACTCATTAGTAGAAAACTCTTTCACAATAGCTGACCATATGCCCCAAGAATGGACTTTTATGGAAACATACGTTCCAATTAAAAACGGAGGTCAAAATTATTGGACACGTTTCAAAATCAAACGCAACGAAGTAGGCGGGATTATTAACAAAGACCTTGAAGTTGAAAATAATAGGCTGCTCAATTTGAATATTGAACCTTGGCTTGAAGATATTTCCGTCCTTGAAGCACCTCCAAATTACAACTCTACGACTAGCTCTAGTCAAATTACCTATCAATTTCAAAATCAAGTTGACCTCTCTTTGAGCCTTAAGTTAGCCGATTCCGATCAGATCGATATCTTGGATCTTAGCTTTACCGTCTCTCCGCTTCTACACGATAAGCAAGATAAGGTATGCATTCGATTTGGGATCGGTAATCTCTCCACTTCTTTTTCAACAATTCTCCTTGAACGATCAAGTAGCTTGCAAGCGAATGATTTTAATGAGGTTTATCGATATGAAATCGACAGTAAGGCTGAAATTCTTGGGGCAAACATTCAATCGAACATATTGCCTAATTACTTTACGATATTTGACCAGTTGCCTCCTGAAGAAAGAGCTTTTTATCGAGTTCGCATGCTTGAGTGAGATCGCGCAATGATGTTGGTTTATTTCTACAAAAACTGGCTCAAAATCTTGGGGGCTAGGGCTTGCCTACAAGAAACTTAATGTTTCAATCGGGGCTGGGAGATGATTAGTGATTTGGACCAGTTTTGCGCCCAGTATGGCTGCACTCCGAGTTTGAGAATTGAAGCGCCTGGGCGTGTCAATTTGATTGGAGAACATATTGACTATCTTGGCGGTTGCGTCATGCCAGTTGCCATCGAGCCTAAAATTACGCTCTTGGTCGCGCCAGAATCTAATGGAGGTAAAATTGAGCTTTGGTCCGCGGAGCAAGAGGATACAAAATACAAAATTTCATCGAAAGATTTTACTCCGAAGACTATTCCTGAGGAGCATTGGTTAAATTATGCAATCGGCGTCATGGGTGCATACGCCGAGCAAGGAGTTATGACTCCGGGATGTCGTGTTGGCATTTTTTCTACCCTGCCGGCTGGTGCCGGATTAAGTAGCAGCGCAGCTCTAGAAACAGCATTCGCATTACTGATTGAAGAACTTAGCGGTCAATCCTGTTCTATCTTAGAACGAGCGTTACGCTGTCAGAGAGCCGAACATGAATGGGTTGGCGTTCCTTGTGGAATTATGGATCAACTTTCAGTTGGCGCTGGGCTTAAAAATCACGCCTTGCTGATTGATTGCCAGGAGCAAAGTATCAAGCCGGTTCGACTACCAAAAGGGCTCAACCTTGTGGTGGCAGACAGCGGTGTAAAGCATGCCTTGGCCGATGGAGAATATCGCGAAAGGCGTCAAGCTTGCGAAGCAGCTTTGGAAATATTGCATGAAAATTCTTGGCGAAACATTTCACTTGAATCTGTCCTTAAAAATCAAGATGCGCTGGGAGATCGGCTTTTTAAGAGAGCCAGACATGCAGTGACTGAAATGCAACGGGTAAATGAGTTCTCAGATGCCTTAATAAATAATCAAATTCCAAAGATGGCTCAATTGATGCAGGATAGCCATCATTCACTTCGTGATGATTTCGAAGTTTCCTGTCCAGAGCTTGATGTCCTTGTGGATGCCGGATTCGCCTTTGGGGTGGAAAAGGGACATGCTGGTTCTCGTATGACCGGGGCTGGTTTTGGTGGTTCTACAATTCATCTTGTTCACGAGTCTATTACTTCCAGTTTTATTGAACATCTGCGCTCGCGATACCAAAAAGCATTTGGACGTGAATTAAACTGTTTCATTACTCAAGCTTCAGATGGTGCTCGCCTTCAATCCTTAGACACCTTGAAGCCTGCTCTATAAATTTATACAGGTCTGTTTTATCTTTCTCAGGCCTACTGATGGCCTTTTATTCTGAAACCGTGAAAGAGATTCCGATGCTAGAAGGCTCTGCTTACGATATACTGCCAGAGTAGCAGGAGTTGAGTATTAACATCGTCCCGCACTTTGTCTTGAAAGAGAAAATCGGCCAGATGCCCTCAACAATCCAGCTGCCCCAAGTGCACTCCTTCGTCCGGGCGATACATATCGGCACATAATGATCCATCGTTTCTCTGCGAAGTAGCTTTTCACGAGTGGGAAGGAGGAGCTGCCTGCATCCGAAGCTGTCTCGGTGTGATCCCCCGTGCTTTTTTTAGAATATAACCAAGGTATTCATGATGTCTAAATCCGCAGCGTTCAGCAATGTCAGCGAATGTTAGATTTGTGGACTGAATCAGCCTCTCCGCTCTCCGCAATCGCATCTCGGCAAGAAAAGCGTGGAGACTCACACCAACTTCGTCGCGAAAGCGAACCTGTAATCGGGTTCTGGATAATCCAACCGCCTTTGCAACATCCTCGTTGGTGATAGGCTCAGAAAGGTGCTCCCGAATAAACTGGATCGCATTTCTTACCTCGGGATCTGATATACTACGGCTGTCAGAAGATTCCCGCACAACAATTTGATTGGGCGGTATCAGAATTCTTTCCGATGGAGTTGGTTCACCATTGATGATTTTGTTAAGGAGGTTGGCAGCTTCGAATCCCACGCGCCGGTGTCCTCCTCGAACACTCGAAAGATTTGGGGTCGAAATTTCACAAAGCGCGAGATCATTGTCGACTCCCACCACCGCTAGCTGTTCGGGGACTATGATTTCTGCAGCTCGACAAGCTTCAAGAAGAGTCAGGCCACATTGGTCACTACATACCATGACCGCGCAAGGTTTTGGGAGCTCAAGAAGCCATTGCTTGAGTTTTGAAAAGTGAGCGGAATCACCCTCCGAAATACCACGAAGTGAATTAATCCAAGCAAAAGATTCTCCGCTTTCACTAACCTTACGAAAGGCCTCGCCCCTCCGCTGTGACCAGCTTTCTCCCTCGATACCATAGAAGGCAAAATGGCTAAAATCTCGGTCAATAAAGTGTTGCCCAATTTGCTGGGAAATTTGCTCATCATCCACTCGGATCAAAGGTAAATTATGAGGTGGAACTCCGAGAACATCAACAACTGGAACGTTCAAATCTTTAAGGGATTGCAACATATTATCACTCTGTATTCGAGCGATCACGCCATCCCCCTCCCATGTTTCAAGCCAATCAGGGACTTGATCGACAAGCCCTCGAGCTGCATGAAAAATCTCCCAGTTATCGTGATTACGAGCAAATTCAGCGATTCCTCTAAGGATTTCTCTTCCTGAACCAAGAGAGGTTTCCACAAGGAGTGCTATGCGCTTTCTTTTCAATTTCACTGGTTGTAATCCCGGGTTCTATGGAGAACAGAGGGTGAGCTTTGTATTAACTAGAATCTTTCCGTGGAAAAATTAGCGATCTCTTAGGAAAGGAGGAAAATCTCCTCGCTAGGTTCAACTAGACAAAGATTCACTAAAATTTTTTCATTAGGGAAGTTGAACCTTTAGAGCCTGGGTCAATTCTTTCCCCTCAGCAGCCCGCTCTCCATCAACCCAAACAATAAGCTTACTCTGATTTCCAGGCTTACGTTTGTCCCAGTCTTTCTTCCAAATGATTTCAATATTATGATCGTGGTAGCGTAAGTCTCCAAGATAGAAGTAATCCCAAGCCTTTTCTGGAAGAAGTGGATGAATTGTAAATTGCCTTTCATGATCCGATTGAAACCCGAGAAGGTCTTCAATAAGCATATCAGGAAAGGTAGAATGAAAATAATCCTGTACATCGCCGAAACCTTTTCCCATAGCGGGAAGACTTTGGACGACGTCGCCACCACCAGGCATACGGTATCCCCCGGTTCTAGGTAGATACCATTCGCCAATCGTGCGCCTACGTCCATGAAGTTCCACATATTGGCCCATGTGATGGTAGAGTAATTCTCGATCCGCTTTAGTAATTTCGCCGCGGCGCCCCTTGTAATTTCGCAGATAGTTGGCGTAAGCTTTGTAGACAATCGAGTTCTGGAAGGGCCATCCACGACCATTCCAGCCGTAGGACATCTCATTGAAAAAGTCGTGACGATATTCGGCCGTCGACATCCCAAAAGGTTGCTTGAAACCCATCTCGTCATCTAACTGTTTCCAAGCAATATCAAATTTAGATTCTTCCTCGGGGAGCATATTGAAATACCAGGGTGTATAACCCACCGTTTCCCTTATCAGTCCCAATGGATCACCAACATCTCCCGTGTAGAGATTGTCGCCAGAAAGCCTCGAGTAGAAAAAGGGATCACTAATGCTGCCTCGTTTTTCATAATAGGAATGATTTTCCTTTTTCGCAGGCTTGTGCCAGAGAGCGGTAACAACCTGCTTCTGTATTTTTTCTGCTCTCTGGGTGTATTCTCTAGCTTTGGAATTATTGCCTTGGAGTGAATATAAATTTCCGAGCGACTGATAGTTTCCAAACATATAGCAATTAAGGGAGGGTCGAACGGTGAAGCAGTTGGGATAGCTATTAGGAGTCTTTTTCTTACGCTCTCCGTCCTTGTCGATATACCAATCGTGATTTCCGCCAAAGGGCTGAGGAACAGTATCGTAGTTTTCAAGGCTAAATGGCTGGGGGTAAACTAGGGGCTCGCTTTTCATCCCCTCGGCAAAGGCCAGTTGCCATCCTTTTCCATCAGTAAAATAGCGACGCCAACGTTCTTGATTTTTGTATGGGTCTTCCTGATTGATCTCGGCAGTGTAGGCTGAGAACGCACCTTCAGAAGCAATTAGACCCAAAGTAGTAGAGATGGTGAACTCGTTGGCATCATACATATCGAGGCACTTATAGAGTCCATCCGTAATTTTTCCTGGAGCCTTTACCTTAAAAATTGTGTCCCAAACTTGTTGGTGTTTTTCCATGGCTGGTAGGAGTCGGTCTCGCCATTGGGCATCTGGGTGGACCTTCAGCATGGCTTCGGAGGCATCCACCATCCAACTTGTGTAGTGATGGCTTTGGGGTCTTGGCAGAGTGCCTAACCAGCAATTATTCTGGTGTTGCATTTTGTGAGAGGGTGGCCCTGCGAGCCAGTATTCGGCATAAGATTTGAGATACTTTGGATCACGCATCCACCGGAGATCATAGAACTGATGACCAGCTGGAGCCGGAATCGCTCCACTGTTGGCTGCCCAGCCCGGGAAACCTGGAAATTCGGTAAAGACGTAGAATTTTTTCCCATCTTCTTCCCACTCTTTAAGATGTTTGGAAATCATCCACCAACGGTAATTAAAGACCTCAGTGAAATCCTCGTTTGGACAAAGAAATTTTGGGACATTTCTCTCCAGAAACGCTCCATTATTTTCCTTATTGAGCCAGCCATCAAATTCAGGCCGATTTCCATTTAGATGAGAATATCCGTTGAATTCATCAACATCGAGAGCAAGAGTCTTACTTGCCTTCGTCCGGATTCGTTTAAGTTCTCTATCAGGGTTAGTGAAAATTTCCTCCGCTTTGGATGAGGACGTCTGATTGATACGGCAGCCAAGTATTCCCGCCGAGAGTCCGTCATTTAATTGAACCTCAATCTTAAGTTTTTTGGTATTCACTGCTTTGGTAAGCCGCGCGAGGTTGTATTGATCTCGTTCAATCCCCAAATTTGTTTCTTTAATTTTGGCTGCCTGCCACTGGCCATCTTGCCAAAAAGAGATTTTCCAGGCGCGAGGAAGAATCTCTTTGATTTCATTGCGAAAAGAAGCCGCCGCTTGAGCTTCGTCGAACCAATAAATCGAGATATTTTCAATTCGTTTTATTTTGGGGAATTCGTATTGAACCCATTCAAGACTCCCCTTTTTAGGGTGAAAACTGAGTCTGGAAATACCGTAATCTGATGACGAGGATGGTTCGTCCACATCAAGAAGCGATTCAACTGACGCTTCATTGACGGAAGAAGTAATTATTACTTCTTTAGGTCTATCTGTCGCAGCGACATTAAAGGACAGACTACCTAAAAGAAAGATAGACAGAAAGTAAGGGAGTCTTTTTAGAGAAGATTCAAGCATGATTTCGTAATGAGGGACTGCGTTTGGCTGCATACCAGGTTACTGGAACTGCATCCACCTAAACATGTTTGAAACGGCTCTTCTTTCTAATCTGTAGGATTTAGATATTCTAAGATTCTAGATTTGAAGGAACATTTTAAATGCAATTTTAAGCAAATTTATCCTTTCCTATTCACATTTAGACTCTTCAGTGAAACAACGAATCAATCAGCGCGCGAGCACGACCGCTTGAGATTACGGGCCAAGTTTTGTAGAAATCGAACCGGGTTTAATTATTGTTTTTTGGGCTATATTTATCGCAAATCTAATGTTGGCGAGAAGGCTGTAGGCACCACTAACCAAAAGACCTCAGGAAGCCTGAGCCGTTCAGTCTTGATTTTTTGATTTCCCTATCCACGGTCACGGCATGTCCTACGATCTTGTCGTTATCGGTGGTGGCCCAGGCGGATATGTTGCAGCCATCCGGGCCGGTCAGCTTGGAAAAAAGGTAGCCTGTGTCGAAATGGAGCGCGCTGGCGGAACCTGCCTTAACTGGGGATGCATTCCCACCAAGGCTCTTCTCAAAAATGCGCACCTTTACCATCAATTAAAGCACGATGCCGAGACATTCGGACTAAGTTTCGATAACCTCAGCTATGACTGGTCCAAGGTAATCGGCCGATCGCGTCAGGTTTCCGGGAAACTAGCCGGCGGAATTGAATATCTCTTCAAAAAGAACAATGTTGACTATGTGAATGGCTTCGGCTCTGTCCAAGGTCCGGGGAAAGTAGAAGTCAAAAAAGAAAATGGCACGACCGAGATTCTCGACACCAAAAACGTCATCATTGCTACGGGTGCGAAATCGCGCCCGATGCCTGGCTTTCCCTTCAATGGAAACACTGTCATTTCCTCCAAGGAGGCGATGATTCTTGAAAAGCAACCCAAGTCGATGGTCATCATCGGGGCCGGAGCAATTGGAGTAGAATTTGGTTATATTTACAATGCCTTCGGCACTGAGGTCACCATCATTGAAATGATGCCCAA
>JAKMGP010000206.1 GCA_022424905.1 Akkermansiaceae bacterium
CCACAACCTCGATCGACAAAATATTTATTGGCACGCTTTTGGCTGTTTTAGTCGGTTTGGCGCTCTGGGGGATCTACACCTATTTCAAGGCTGCTCCAAATGGTAATCTCGCAGAATACAAGGAAGACTTTCCCATCCAGGGAGAATCCATCACCATTGAAAGCGTTGAAACGTGGTGGCGTGAGCCCGTCCGCAGCGGCGATGAGCCCGACATCGGCGTGGTGGTTGAAGCACGCCTCATCCCCTGTGCCTCTATCAAAATCAGTGAAGGAGGATCGTCTACCTTGCAAGTGAGCTTCCGCGATGGTGAAGACCAGCTGATCGGCGACATTCTCAATCTTTCCGTAAGTAATGGTAAATTTGAAAATGGCTCGAATGAGATCTTGGTATACGCCACTGACGGTTTCACCAATCCCACCACGATCAATCCTTACGTCAACCAAGACATCGCTCCTTGGACCCTCGCCATTGTCGAAAGCGCCGACGGCTCCGAGCCCATCGTCAAGACCCGTATCGAAGCGAACCGCAAAGAAAAATAAAAATCATGTCCGATAACCCAACTCCTCTCGTGCCCGTCGAAGGCTGGCACGTCATGCATCTTTACTATTCCGTTGATCACAGCCAGTGGTCACTTTTATCCGAAGCCGAGCAACGCCAGGCCAAAACCGAACTCAGCGAATTGGTCCAGGAGATTCGCTCACACAAGGACACTCAACTCCTCGTCTTCGCCGTAGCCACTCCAAAGGCCGATCTAGGCTTCATGCTCCTAACCCCCGACTTACATGACGCCACTCATTTTGAAAAGCGTCTCACTCTCGCCTTGGGACCCGACGTCCTCACCCCGACCTATTCCTACCTCTCACAAACCGAGCGCTCAGAATACACCACGACATCCGAGCAATACGGAAAAGATACCCTTGTCGGGGAACAAGGCATGACCGAAGGCAGCGAGGAATACGAAGCCGCCCTGAAGGAATTCGACGAACGCATGAAGCACTACCTTCAGCACCGCCTCTATCCGGTTCTTCCCGATTGGCCCGCAATCTGTTTCTACCCGATGTCCAAGCGCCGCGCGCCAAGCGATCACTACAATTGGTATTCCCTTGATCATGCCGCACGTGCCAAGCTCATGAAGGGCCATGCCACCACCGGTCGCAAATACTCCGGGAAAATCCTCCAGCTTATAACCGGATCCACCGGACTCGACGAATACGAATGGGGCGTCACACTCCTAGCGAAGGACACGATTGAAATTAAGAACATCGTTTACGAAATGCGCTTCGACGAAGTCTCCGCCCGCTTCGCTGATTTTGGTGATTTTTACATCGGAATGCAGCTTCCACTCAACGAACTCTTCAAACGTATTTGTCTCTAGCGCGATGAAACCTCTCTGGCTTGCGATCTTCGCCTCTCTTTTGTTGGCATCATGCTCCAGCTACCAGCGAGAATTTCAGGCATCTACAAACGAGTTTCGCTCAGCCATCAAGCTCAAGGCCACTCCCACCGGCCCTTGGAAGGGGACCTGGAAAAGCGAAGTTAACGGGCATCATGGCCCGCTCTGGTGTATGATTACGAGGGATGAATCCTCACCCGAGACCTACAACTTCCGCTACCGTGCTGGTTGGGGCTTACTGCAATTCGGCGATTATACCCACCCCATCACAACCACACAGGACGAGGGAACCCTTTCCTTGAACCACTCCATGGCTTTACCCAACAACTTCGGCACCTATCGAATCAAAGGACAAGTCGGCCCGGCACAATTTAAGTGCCGCTTCCAAGGCAATGGTGACAAAGGAACAATGGTCCTTCAGCGCCCCCACTAGCTGTAATACGGCTCAACTGCGACTAGGCCGGGTGCTGCATCCCTTGCTTCCCGGGAAGAGAAAAGGTAGAGCGCATACCCCCCATGGCCACCCCCGCAATATTTCCGAGCCACGCTGCCTAGAATTTCAGGCAACTCTTCCATGCCCTCTCCCAACTGGGCGGAATGAGATATCAAAACCGCCTCAGCTAGCTTGGAAACCGACTCGGCCATCACGGCCTCTCGAGCGACGGCCCCCGCGCGCTCAATCAAATCATAATCCCGTTCAAAACCCACCGAACCTGGCGTGTCGTGTTGCCTTCTAGTCCAGAGCAAACCCATGCATCCAGCCAGAAACGATCCATCTCGTTTCAAATCCAGCCTCGGCCTTTCGCCACTCTTCCAGACACAAATCCCAGTTTCGCGGATCACTGCTGGATCCTGCCAACCTACGCCCAAATCTAGCTCGGACTGCACCGAATCTTTGCCATTCAACAAGGCCCAAGCTCCGCTCCCCCCCAGCCCCGCCTTCTGCTCATAGGGCCAATCGTGCAAACTCACCTTTGGTGAAATCGCGCAGTTCACAATAAAACCGCCCTTCCGGGCATACTTCGGCACATCCAGCCAGCCACCACCAAAGTCAACGCGCAGAGGAGCCTCTGCCACCCCACCAATCCGATTTACAATGGCGGTCGTCGAAATTGGCTCAAACTTTGGAGGAGTCTTGGGAAGGCGGACATACCGACAACCCAATTCCTCACACAGTCTTTCTTTGATCTCCCCATATTGGTCGTCCTCCGTAACCGCCAAAATATCCGGCTTAAGCTCGCGAAAAATTGGCTCAAAATCCAACCCCTGTCGTTCTCCATTCCCAGCGACTACGCGGTCTACCATCACCAGAGACCGCAAAAGTTCCACCTTATGATCATCCGGCAACGAAGGCCTGCGGCCCTTGTGCTTCCATAAAATATCCTCATTTGCGAACGAAACTGTTAAGTGATCACCCAAGGCACGGGCCTCCTCAAAAAACTGTAAATGTCCCGCATGTAGAATATCATAACAACCTGAAACAAATACCTTCGTCATCGCTTAAAGTAGTCAATCACGCCTCCCTCGCTGGACAAGTCTTTAGCTCTTCGCTAACCTCCGCGAATGAAGCTTTTCCTTCTTCTTCTATTTCCCTTCACCGTCCTCGCAGAGAAAAAGCGACCCAATATCGTCTTTTTCTTCACCGATGACCATGCTCCTCACGCCATAGGCGCTTATAATGGCTGGCTCAAATCAGTAAACCCGACCCCCGAAATCGACAAGCTTGCCGACGACGGCATGCTCTTTGAGAATTCCTTCTGCACCAACTCCATTTGCGGGCCCTCTCGCGCCGTCATCATGAGCGGAAAGCACAGCCATAAAAATGGCTTCATGAACAATGGAAACTCCTTTGATTGGAACCAACAAATCTTCCCGAAAATTCTCCGCGCCGCCGGGTATCATACTGCCCTTTACGGCAAATCCCACCTCAAGGGAAAACCTCAGGGCTTCGACTCATGGGCCGTCCTTCCAGGTCAGGGCGACTACTACAACCCGGCCATGATCACGCCAAAAGGGCGGAAAATCATTAATGGCTACTGCACCGACATCGTCACCGACATGGCCATCGACTTCATCAAGGAATCCAAGGAACTCGGCAAGCCCTTCATGCTCATGTGCCAGCACAAGGCCCCTCACCGCACTTGGATGCCAGCTTTGCGCCACCTTCATCTTTATGATGACATCACGATTCCCGAACCCAAAACCCTTTTCGACCAATACGAAGGGCGCATCCCTGCCCAGCACCAAGAAATGGAAATTGATCGTCACATGTACCTCGACCATGACCTCTTCACCGACCTTACCCCCGACCTCGACTTCCCAAAACAGCGCCTTCCAAGCCAGGATCGCTCCGCCTACGTAAACATGAAACGCATGACCCCGGAACAGCTGAAAACTTGGCGCGCCGCTTACGGCCCTAAGGATAAGGCTTTCCGCGAAGCCAAACTTACCGGTCGTGACCTCGTCCGCTGGAAGTTTCAGCGTTATGCCAAGAACTACCTCCGTGCTATCAAGGGCGTCGACGAAAACTTAGCACGCCTCCGCAAGGCGCTTGAAGACCAAGGTCTCGCCGATAACACGGTCTTCGTTTACTCTTCTGATCAAGGATTCTATATTGGCGATCACGGCTGGTACGACAAACGTTGGATGTATGAAGAATCCTTAAAGATGCCTCTCATTATTTCTTGGCCTGGTGTTATTAAACCTGGCTCACGCAATACCGATCTCGTTCAAAACCTCGACTACGCACAAACCTTCCTCGAAATGGCTGGGGCGAAAACACCCAGCGACATGCAAGGCACTTCCCTCGTCCCACTGCTCAAAGGCAACAAGCCCAATGACTGGCGTAAATCCATCTACTACCACTACTACGAATATCCCTCCTACCATCAGGTCCCCCGCCACAACGGCATCCGCACGGAACGCTACAAACTCATCAACTTTTACGAATTTGGAGAATGGGAATTCTACGATCTCAAAACCGACCCTGATGAGCTCAAAAACCTTTATGGCAACCCCGAGAAAAAAGAACTAATCGACGATGTCCGCAAACAACTCCTCAAACTCCAAAAAGGCTACGGCGACGACACGGTTCTCAAAGAAAAGCCACCGGAGTGGAAGAGCAAAATGCGAAGCACCACCAGCGTGAAAACCAAAGCCAACTTCCGCCCACGCGTGAAGTAGTAAATCTGAAAAATAGCCCGTAAGCTCGGAGCTTACGGGCGGGGGCGAATTCATCAATTTAGAAGCCACCGTCACCAGAATCCGACGCTTGACACTTGCCATCTCAGCGAAAAAAGCCAGTCTCTCGCCCGACAAAACCCGTCATACTAATGAGCGAATTTCAGGTAGTCCCAACTAAGCAACACGATGAGTTAGTCGCTGCAGCCTATCAGGCGAGAGGTTACACGGCAGAAGAATCTTCAGTTGCCGCATCAGTTTGCCAGGAAGCCGCTCGCCACGGGATCCGAACCCATAATGCCCTCAAAGCGCTTCACCTCGACCACCTTTTTGGCTCCGCTACTGGCGGCTGCGTTCCTGGTGCAGAAATCGAAGTCGTCAATGACCGCTTTAAGGCTTCTGAAGTCTGGAATGCCCACAAGAAGTTAGGCCAAGCTGTTGCCGTAGCAGCGATCGATCGCTGTATCGAAATGGCCGACGAATTTGGCGTTGGCCAGGTCGCGATCGACAATGCTTTCCATTACCTCTGGGGCGGCGGATATGTCATGAAGGCTGCAGAAAAAGGCTACATCGCTTACACCAACTGCACCTCTACGCTAGCCGAAGTCGTTCCTTTTTTTGGCAAGCATCCTACTCTTGGCACCAACCCTCACTCGTGGGGATTCCCAACCCAAGATGCGAATGGATTCCCCATCGTCATCGACTGGGCCACTTCGACCGTTGCCATGGGCCGTGTCCAGCAACTCAAGCGCGAAGGCAAGCCCCTCCCTCCCGGAGCTGCCGTCGATAAAGATGGCAACGAAACTACTAACCCAAATGAAGTTGCCTCGCTCCTCCCCTTTGGAGCACACAAGGGTTATGGTATGGCTCTCATTAACGAACTCGTCGGCGGATTCATCGGCGGTAACCTCCCCACCGAACGGGGGCGAACAGGCGCCAAAACGACTTCCTGTTTTTACTTCCAGGTCATTCACCCAGATGCTTGGTCCAGTGGGGCGTTTGTTCACGGCAATCAATCAGCCAACATGAAAGCCGTCCTCGATGACATCCTAGGTCACGGAAACGAAAAATGCCTCCTTCCTGGGCAGATTGAAGCTGGTTTCCGTAAGCGTAGCGATGCTGCTGGCGGACTTCTTTTCACCAATGCCGAACTTGCCGAATTTAAGGAATTAGCCGATGAGGTCGGACAAAGCGGCTGGGAACTCGAAAACTTTCCCAAAGAATCCGCGTAAAAAACCTACATCATGCCAAATTACGATTACCAGTGCCGACAATGTGATCACGTCTTCGAGGTCTTTCAGAGCATGAATGACGAAGAACTTACTGACTGCCCCCAAGCAGACTGCGGCGGTCAGCTTAAACGCCTCATTGGAACTGGGGCAGGAATCATCTTTAAAGGATCTGGATTTTACGAGACCGACTACCGGTCAGACTCTTACAAAGCCGGCGAGAAAAAAGCCTCCGAATCTGGTTCGTCAAAGCCTGAGAAAAAGGAATCAAAGCCTGCCAAATCTTCCGACTAAACTCGATGATGCGTTACTTCCGCCCCCGAAGACGACACGCAAAACAAGTGGAGCCTTCTGCCGCTTCAAAAATTCGTTAATTTCATGGTTGGCTCTACCTCTCCCAACCTCTTCACTGTTCGGTCATGAAGCGCTATTTCATCCTTTTCACTCTTTCTCTCGTCGGGGCGCTTGGCTACGGGATCTACCTTGGCTTCCAATCGCAGGACCTCTCTGACATCAAAGGACGATCGGAGGACGATCGCACGAAAAACCCATCAAGCGTTCCCAGCCTTATCGAAGGAGCTGCGAAAGATCGCACCAAGAGCGTCACCATTACCGAGCGCCAGCTCAACAGTTGGCTCGCAGACAAACTGAAAGCCCGTCAAGAAGGACTCCTTGCAGACCATGTCAAAATAAAAGGGGTCTGGGTCCGCTTTGATGAAGAAGAAGGCGGTCGCGCAGAAATTATTATTGAACGCGAAATCAAGGGCCACCCCCAAACCGTTTCCAAATTCATCCGCATTGAACGTAAGAAAAAAGAAGACGGCTCCTTCACAACTTACATCTACGAAGATGGCGGTCGCATCTGGAATCTCCTTGCCGCTGGCGGTCGCTTCGGCCCCGCCCGCGTCCCCCAAGGATTCCTCTTCTTTACCCACGATGCCTTTCAGAGCCTGAGAAGTCTTTTTGCCGATGAACTTGCCGCCATGGAAGAAGAAATCACGAAACGTGGTGGTGGACGCATCATCTTCGAAGAGGACCAAATGCGCATCGACTTCCCGAAGAACTAGCTTTGTCATCAACGATTTAGCCAAATAATCGAAGCCCCACGATTGTTTCGGTCCCTCGCATACCTTCCTCCCAGCTCCTCGGCCAAATGACGCAAGAAAGCCGTCGCACGCGGGCCAATGATAGAGTGGCCCGACGTCGAACCGTAACCATGCACGATTTTTAAACCTGCGTGGCGATAATGAATGGCTTGATCCAGCGCCTTCACGATTTTTTCGCGCGCCTGCTCCCACGTTTCGCCAGCATGCGCGACATCCACCTCTAGGACCCCCTCTCGGATTTCGCGCGAAGCAGGGCCATCACACTTCGGGCAATGGTTCATCCTAAAATGATCGATAGGAAAATCACATTCTGGACACAACCGCATCTTCACTAAATCCGGAAAAAGATCTTCCGTTTATAGAGGGTACGGCACAACCAAAGGATCAAGATCATTCCACCCACAGCGACCACTAGCGCACCTAGCCCAGGCAAAATTCCATTCGCCCAGTCTGCCACCGGTCCACCCAAAACA
The DNA here is from genome assembly GCA_022424905.1 of Akkermansiaceae bacterium. Taxonomy (GTDB): domain Bacteria; phylum Verrucomicrobiota; class Verrucomicrobiia; order Verrucomicrobiales; family Akkermansiaceae; genus SW10. The sequence goes on from JAKMGP010000206.1 coordinate 7,382, forward strand.
CGCTCCGCAATATGATTAAAATCTAACACAGTTGAGAGCAAGTAAATCGCAATCGGATTCATGCCAATCCAGACAAACGGCATTGCCCATCCTTTTACCTGAACCACGTCTATCGACAAATAAAAGAAGGCCAGCAGGATCAAACTCCAACCACCTGCCAAAACCACAAAACTGGAAGTCCACAGGCACTTGATAACGGGATGATACCCGCCCCATAAATTCCCTACCAAAACAAAAATCGCCCCAGCTCCGAAGAGAGTTAGAACCTTCTTACCTCGCGTTAGCCCCTCATTTTTCAAAAGCAGCCCCGCGAAAACTCCTAATAGACAAGTCGCGATTGCCGGCAAAGTGGAAAGAATGCCCTCCGGATCATGCGTTCCACTCCATTTACGAAACGGCAAATATTTTGAGTCAAACCAATTCGTTATATTCCGCCCCTCTTCGAAACTCACCGCTTCTTGACCAGGCACCGCCACGAAAGACAAAAGCGCCCAATACCCGCCAAGTAAAACCAGAAATGCCGCGACCAACCCACGCACTGGTAAATAGATAAACAGCAAACCCGTCACCAAATAGCAAATCCCTATCCGCTGTAGGACACCTAGCAACCTCACCCCTTCTAATCCACCTGAGATTCCTCCATAATAAATAATCCCGACCAACCAAAGCAAAAGCCCCCGCCAAATCACCCGCCTAACCGCAGCACGCCGACTGCCCGATGCTTGCAATTTTCCTAATGAAAACGCTACCGAAGCTCCAACAATGAAAACGATGGACGGGAAAATGAGATCATAAAAACGAAACCCCTCCCAGCTCACGTGTTTTAGCTGAATCATTACCGTATTTAGAACTTCTGATTGCACCCCATCTAACTTCGCCAGCGCATGAGCAAGCGCCTCGCCACCCACAATCCAAAACATTATAAATCCCCGGAAAGCATCCAATGACATTAATCGCCCATTAGAAGTCGGGGTAAGACACGGCGCATTTTCCTCGGACATTCAAAGAAAGTAGTAGATCCAAACTGATTTGACAACGCCTCAAATCCCGATCTAGACAGCCCTTCTCAATATATTTCATTTACTCCGCATGAGATTTCACACCTATCACCCCTTGAAAATTTAGCGCTTAGTGCCCGAGGTTAGGCGTTTTCTCACTCAAATTAGCTTCTCTACTCTAAAGACTTCCAACTTCCTTCAAAATGTGGTCCTAAAGCTCCCGTCATGACTTCGGCAGAGATTCGCAATAGCTTCCTCAACTTCTTTAAGGAGAAACAGCACACCACTGTCCCCTCCGCCTCCATTCTGCCGCAGTCACCCGGACTCCTTTTTACAAATGCGGGAATGAATCAGTTTGTTCCTTACTTCCTTGGCACTGAGAAAGCTCCCTACGATCCTCCACGCGCTGCCGATACCCAGAAATGCATTCGCGCCGGCGGCAAACACAACGACCTTGAGGATGTCGGCTATGACACCTATCACCACACCTTTTTTGAAATGCTGGGGAACTGGTCCTTCGGCAACTACTTCAAAGAAGAAGCAATCGCATGGGCTTGGGAACTCGTCGTCGAACGCTGGGGACTTCCAGCCAACCGTCTCTACGCGACTGTCTACGCTCCCAGCGAAGGCGACCCTTCAGAATTTGATCATGAAGCCTACCAGATCTGGAAAGGTTTGTTCGAAAAAACCGGACTCGATCCAAAAATCCACATCGTCAATGGCAACGTCGAAGACAACTTCTGGAAAATGGGAGATACCGGACCGTGCGGCCCCTGTTCAGAGCTCCATGTCGACATGACACCCAATGGCGACACCGGCGGAAAACTCGTAAATATGGATTCTGATCTCTGCATCGAGATCTGGAACCTCGTCTTCATTCAATACAACGCTGAAGAAGACGGCACTTACCGTGACCTCCCCTCTAAACACGTCGACACTGGAATGGGGTTCGAGCGTGTCTGCTCACTCATTCAAAACACCAAGAACTTCACTGACTTTTCTGAGAAACCCACAAACTACGCCACCGATGTCTTCCAGCCAATTTTTCGTATACTCGAAAAACTTAGCGGCAAAAAATACGTCGACGTCTACCCCGGCGAGGAATCCGATGCCCTCGAACAAGCCATCGCTTTCAGAGTGATCGCTGACCATATCCGCACCCTCAGCTTCTCTATCGCCGATAGTATAATCCCTGGCAACACCGGACGGAACTACGTCCTCCGCCGTATCTTACGACGCGCTGTCAAATACGGCCGCACTCTCGGCTTCAATGGCAACGAACCCTTCCTCCCGAGACTCGTCGATACACTCGTCGAGGAATTCAGCCACGTCTTTCCCGAAATCAAAACCAGAGCCGAAGTCATTAAAGAAACTCTCACGCTTGAAGAAGAGTCTTTCAATAAAACCCTCGACCGGGGAATGGAAAAGTTTGAGAAGGCCGCTAGGGAAGACGTCTTCCCTCCGGAGGATGCCTTCCAACTCTACGACACCTATGGCTTCCCCCTTGATCTTACCGCTCTTCTTTGTCGTGAGCGGGGAATCACCCTCGATGAAAAAGCGGTCGAAGCCCGCATGGAAGAAGCTCGCAATCTCTCCCGAGCTTCGCAGAAGAAGACAGTAGTCCGTGCGACTGAGATTTCTACCAATGTTGTCACCGAATTCCTCGGATTCGAAAAAAACTCCTGTGAGGCAATGGTTCTGGAAATTTACGGCAATCTTGTCATCACCGACAAAACCGTCTTCTTTACCGAAATGGGCGGACAGGAAGGTGACACCGGAACGCTTGATAATTCCACCATCACCAGCACCCAACAGATCGGCTCCGCGATCGCTCACCAAATCGAAGGTAATATTCCTGCAGTTGGCGACACCGTGGATCTGACAATCCATCGTGAGCGCCGCTCCCCTATTGAGGCTCACCACACCGCCACCCATCTCCTCCATTGGGCTATACACAAAGTCATCTCACCCGACGCTTCCCAACAGGGATCCAGCGTTTCGCCAGATCGCTTGACCTTTGATTTCAACTCCAAAGCGGTCACCTCAGAACAAATCGAAGCCATTGAGGAAAAGGTTAATTCCGCAATCAAAGCGGACGATACGGTTTCGTGGGTTGAAGTCCCACACTCAAAAGTAAAAGGCCGCGAAGACATCATGCAGTTTTTCGGTGATAAATATGGTGACCTTGTCCGCGTTGTCCAAATAGGAGGGGGCGACAAAACTCTCGACGGTTATTCGATGGAACTCTGCGGTGGAACTCATGTCCGTCAAACTTCTGACATCGGCATCTTCAAAATTAAATCCGAAGGATCTACTGGAGCCGGAATTCGACGTATCGAAGCCGTCTGCGGCCCCGCTGCCGAAGCCTTTCTCGGAGAACAACAAGCGAAAGAATCTGCTGAAAAAGCCGAAGCCCTAGCGAAACTAGTAAAGGCCAACGAAGCCCTTGCCAAACTTGATGCTCCTACCCTTTTGGTTCCCGATAATGCCCGAGCCTTCGAAGTGAAAAATCAGGCAATCGAAGCAGAAAAGGCCCTTAAAAAGGCCCAAGCTGCTGGAGCAGCCCGCATGGCCGACTCTCTTATTGCCGAGAAAAATATTACCGAAAATATCGTCATCTCCACTGAAGGATCATCCGCTCTTCTTCAGGAGTTGCTAAACGGCTTGAAGAAAATTCAATTCACCCAGGCCGCCTTCATTGTAATCGACGACGGCAGCAGACTCCACCTTGGAGCCATCTGCGGAGAGGAAGGGAAGAAAAATGGTCACGGAGCCGGGAATCTCATTCAAAACCTTGGACCCATCGCTGGAGGAAAAGGAGGGGGCAAACCTGACATGGCTCGAGGCGCTGCTTCCGAACGCGAAAAGCTCGACCCTCTCGTCGCTGCAGCCAATCAGGAGCTGGGTCTTTAGCCTTTACCTGAGCCAAAAAGCAAAAATATGCCCTATTGGTGTTCTCTGAATCGTAACCACAAGTTCCTCGCCCCCAAGCGGACACCTCCAATGTCGTGAATTACAACTCCATGCTAGTCTTCTCTTGCCCCAAGGCAACGCACCCAAGAAGTCCTGCATGATCTCCTAATGCAGGAAGCACAATAAGGTCCTCGGTATTTGGCAGCCTCAGGTAGCCATTGACCAGCTGGCTCACCTTCTGGCGCACCATCGCTAGCAGCTGTTCCTGATGCATCACACCACCGCCAAGAATGATTTTCTCCACCGGAGCAATCGTTAAAACGTTCACACAAGCTTGAGCAAGATAGTAAGCCTGTAATTCCCACGCCGGATGATCTGCCGGTAATTCCTCAGCCTTTCTCCCCCAGCGTTTTTCAATCGCGGGACCACACGCAAGGCCCTCTAGGCAATCACCATGAAACGAACACACTCCCGAGAAATCATCATCGAGATGCTTCGTCACTCGCATATGCCCCATCTCGGGATGTCCCGACCCATGCACTAACGAATCATCGACTATCAAGCTGCCGCCAATGCCAGTTCCCACCGTGAAGTAAGCCGCATGTCTAAATCCCTTTGCCGCGCCCCAGCTAACCTCTCCAAATAGAGCCGCATTCACGTCAGTCTCGAACACAACTGGAACATCTGCGATGGCCTTACGAAGAGGGCCTAGTAAATCCGTTTGCGACCAGCCAATCTTGGGCGTTGACGTAATAAAACCGTAAGTTGCTGACCCCACCTCAAGATCCGCCGGACCAAAAGTGCCAATAGCTAAAGCCTCCGCTTTTCCATGAGCAGATTGCTCCCTCTCGAAAAATTCTACTAAGCGGTGGATGGTTTCCTCCGGGGTCGTGGTCGGAATCTTCTTATGCGCGATGATCTCACCTGGCCCACGTGAGAGAGCGGCGACCATCTTTGTCCCGCCCGATTCCAGTATTGCCACCATTTTTCCGCTCATCTGAGGTCATTGCGTATCAAACGAGTCTGACTGCGTAAACCTCTGAGATGACACTTGTCAAAAACATGTTTTGTCGATAATTGCCTCCGCCGTGGCTGACTTTCGATTTGAAAACCTAGAGGTATGGAAAATGGCAACCGAGATTGGACATCGTGTTGCCGACCTCGCCGATAGCATCGATTCTTTGGGAAAAACCTCTTTTGCCAACCGCCTGCGTGAGGTCAGTTATCGTATCTCCGGCATTCTTGCCGAGGGCAGCAGCTGCCCAACCAAGCCTGAATTTGCCGTCTTTGTAGGTCATGCGCGTGGAGCGACTCTGGAGATTGCCAACCTTATCATTTTCTTCTCTGAGCGAGAACTCATCTCTGAAGAAGATGAAAGCAATCTCGTCAACATGCTAAAGCGCGAATCCAAGATGCTCGACAACTTCCGTCAAAGCCTCGAACGTGCCGGGAAGCCCGACCCCGTCGGGGCTTAAAATTCCTTCGACGAATCGGAGATTTTTTTGCGAGCAATTCTGAGTTTGCTTAGGAGCCAAGCTGTTAAAATGGCACCAACTCCCTGCCAAAACCAGAAGGCATTTGGAATCGCTCTTGCCACATCTCTAGGCATGCCCTCTTCGGAAAGAAAAACCCCCGATCCATAAATCGGCCACGATACCGGACAAATCCCAGCTAACCAGACAGCGAGGGCGACGAAATCATCGCTGCTCACGGCCAAAATAACACCCAACATTACAGGAAGAATTCCACCGAGAATAACCACAAGCCCAGTCACCTTACGTCCTACCGATTCCAGAAGCGCAGCCATTCCCAATCCCCCACAAGCCAAAATAGAAAACATTGCCACGGGAGTCACCACTAACAACGACAGATCGGGATACCAGTGGGAGCCGATGAGCGCTTTTCCAAAAATGAACCATCCCGCTGCACCCATGACTGACATCGTCAAAACCCAAGGGACCGACGTTGCGGCGTCCGATAGCAAAGGCAAGGCCGGATTACCAAGCTTACGCGCCCGCCGCCATCCACGGACTTGACCATGCAAGTCAGCCGAAATAATAAAAGTTAGCCACCAGAGACTAGCAAGTGTCACCAAGCCATAAATTCCAATCATCACCGTAGCCTCCCAAGTCTTCGGGCTCCAGAACTGGATATCCGGGTTGATCAAACGCCCAAATCGTCGATCAAGTTCACGTGAAGGGAACAAATCCCCAGAATCCATCAGGGGTAACGCATTCCCCAACAACATCATCTGGAGCCAGCCAAAAAGACCCGTCGCAGCAAACTTCCCGAGGAGATGACAATCCGCTTTCCGCCACCTCCGCCAAAGCATCATCACCATCGCAAGGCTTAAAACACCTTGCGAAATTAAGGTGAAAACATACTGCGGGAAATTTAACCCAAAGAACTTAGCCGGAGGGATAATCGTATTGAAAACCTCCGCAGCATCTCCCAGTGGTCGTGGAATTAAACTCGGGTAAACCTCATTAAAAACGGGATAAATCGTAACATATTTCAAGTAAACTAACCCAAACTTGGCAGCTTGCGGGATGATCAAATAAAGGATCATCACCAGACCAGTTGAGGTGAGAAACGCCCACCGCCGATTTTTCATCACTGATCCCGCTAAGAGCCCAGTAAGATGATAAAGAATCGCTGCCATAAAAAAGACCGCGTAAAGCTGTAAGACTCCATGAAGCGGAACCTGCCCCTTCCAAATCGAATATCCAGTGAAAGGTAAAGTCGCCAAGAAAAGAATCCACTCCCGAATGGGGAGCCCAAACAAATAGCCCAACACCTTCGTAAATGGGGTCATGGGAGCCAGTCTCTGATAATCGAGAACTCCTTCATCAGCCTCGGTGGTGATTCCGGCCGCCGCTTGTCCGGTCCCTAGACCAAACAGAATGAGCCCCTGAAGAATCAATAACGGAATTAAAGGCATACGCCCCACATCAATAGAATTCTGGATTGATCTCGCCGTACTCTCCCGCGCAAGAAAAAAGAAAAAACCAGCCACGAGAATTGTCATTAAGAACGCCACTCCAAAACTAGCCGGGCGTAGCCGACTTCGCGCGTAACGTTTTAAAATCGGATTAGCCCAAATCATCCACGCCGGTAGTGGCTTTAATTTTCTTTCACCACTCATACCTCGCGATTCCCCTCCGCAACTCGCACTAAGATCTCCTCGAAGGACGAGCTTTCCTCCTCAAAAGA
>JAKMGP010000221.1 GCA_022424905.1 Akkermansiaceae bacterium
TAACCTACCCTAAATTGGGCACCAGAAAATACTCAAAAGGCCTGAGAGCGTCTTGACCTCCAAAAGCTAGATGGGATAAAAACGATTAAGCCAAACTGTGAATTTATTTCAAAAAAACTTCAAAAAAACTTCAAAAAACCATCTCTCATTTTGGCTGCCGTAGTAAGTAGCACAGCCATTTGTAGCCGGGCAATCGCTGCCGATACAATTTTCGAACTCGATGCTGGAGCCGACCGTGAAACCGACGGTGTTTTTGTTTTTGATACCGTCCCATCGAATTCATCGACCGATTTCGCAAACGGCAAAACCTTCACCGTCCTAGATGGAAGTCCGCATGATGTATCGGGCACGATTGACCACCTGACAGACGGATTGGGACAAACCAACGGCGACTCGTGTTGTGGACCCGATTCCGAAAGTTTCTTTGCCGGACCCGCGGGCGCAGAAGACAACCTACGCATCCAACTCGATCTCGAGGTCAATGTTCCAATCGCCGAGATCAACTCCTACAGCTGGCACAACAACAGTCGCGCCCCACAGATCTACAATGTTTATGGAGCGATGAATCCCAAAAACAATGCGCCAGATTTTGACGCAGCAGGTTTTCAAGAAAGTGCGGACTTAACCGCGCTTGGTTACACCTTGATCGCGAGTGTCGATTCAATGTCGCTCGGCGGGGCTGGTGGCCAAGTCGGAGTGAGCATAACTGGAGATGTGGGAACCTACCGCTACCTGTTATTCGATATCGCACCACCGACATGGCAAGTCGGGACAAGAGCTACATTTTTTGGAGAGATCGATGTCGTGCCAACTGGCCCCGTTTCAGTTCCTCTCAAGATCACTGAGTTCGACCACGACTCGGAGTTGAAAACGGTGACTTTGACCTGGCATTCGACCCCTGAAACAAGCTACGCGGTCAAGTATTCCTCTAATATGGAAGAATGGGATTCTGACCTCGATGATGGAGTGAAAGCCGATGATGGAGATACAACCACAAGAACCTTCGATATCAGCGGCTTGGCAAGCGCTAGCGGAAAATTGTTCCTTCGTATCGAACGTAATTGACGAGGGCATACGGGGAAATCTCTGGAAAATGAACGACCAAATTACCTCCCTTTTATTTGTGGGACTCACCTTCTGCACGAGTTTAAACGCAAAGCCATCAGCGAGCGTCACGAATACGGAGCCAAAGGGTATTCATGTGGATCCGGAAACACGGCTCAGAGTGGTCTCTTACAATGGATATTGGACCTCAATTTTCCCTCAAGACAATGGCGACGTCAGAACCAGCCCATGGATTGATGGAAAAGGCATCAATGGCGAGGCCCGCCTCCATCGCTTTGCTGCTTGGGCGCCAAGGGCACAGGCGGACATTTGGGCGATGCAGGAAGTCATCTACAGTAAAGACGATCAAATCGATACCTCGTCCGAAGCCATTGCTAAGTATTTTGGTACAATCACCGGAAAATTCTGGTATGCTGCTGCCGATGGTAGAGGTCGGTTGATCCTAAGCCGCCACCCGATCCTCTGGTCCGGAGCAATCCGAAATGCCCGAGGAATGGCTGCATTGATTAACCTTCCGGACGATATTGGTGACCTCTTGATGATCAATTTGCACTTCTTTACGCAACCCAAAGAAGTGCAAATCAAACAAGCAACGCGAGCATTGGATTTCATCAATTTGGTTCGCAAAGGAGTGCACTCTAAGATCCCTAAGGAGACTCCAATTATGATCTGTGGTGATTTCAACAGTATTCCCAGCGATAGACCTTACCAAATCCTCGCTAAATTATCTGAGGATGCCCAAGATGGAGACACCAAGATCAGCTATTACTATGACCTAGAGCCAAGACAGCTGAACTCCGAAGCCCGAGGGACCTATGGTAAGGTTTTCTGGTCTGGAGAAGTCGGAACCTCGACACCACAATCACCTACCCGGACGATTGACCACATTCTGCCTCCCAAAGGTTTCATGGAAGTCCAACAAGCTTTCATCTTCAATAGCCTGATCCTACCAAAAAAAACACTCGCCCGATATGGTGTTGAGCGAGATGCAATTTTGCTCAACCGAGAAGATCGTGTTGAGAAGATTGACCACCTCCCAGTTTTTGTAGATCTCAAGTGAAAACACCAACACCGTCGAGGAGTCACATCTTGCCACTTATCTTTTATCACAAATCACTCTCTTCACGATCAAGCGGATCCCGTATTCTTTATCCATTACACTGATCAAAATTCGCAGGGAGGTGAAGCTGCCTTACAGGCTCATAGATGCTGTCTTGACCGAGTTCCTTTTACTTTCTATCACTCAAGCTGCAATGCGCTTCATTTTACTGGCTTTTGTCGATGTCACACTCGGATTCTTGATCATCTTTGTTTTGCCTTTTGCCTGGATCCTAAGGGATGGGATCGGACCTGATAGC
>JAKMGP010000269.1 GCA_022424905.1 Akkermansiaceae bacterium
ATATTTCATTTTTGTCTCCATCTTTTCTTAATTTTCCTATCGCATCAACAAACACACGTTTGCGTCGTTTGAGCGATGAGATGAATGTTCGACGAAAAGTTCTGACTGACTATTGCACTCAGGCCGAAATCTTTTGCAATAGACTAAAGTCATTTCCCAATAGGCCTAAGTTGTAAAATACTCCTTTAAAGGCTTTCAGTATAATAACTGAAATCATCCTTAATCATATTCGAATGCATAAGGTCCTCTACATTTCTAAGCGAAAGTGGGAACCGGATATACATCATTACCGCAAGGTGGATGATCTCTGGACTGATATTAAAGTAACGAAAGGGGCTGTGCTCTGTTATGAGACAACTTTAGAGAGGCACCCTCATCAGCTAAAGGGTGGTTTAATCTGACAATGCCGTCAGACAAACGAGTATGGGGCGACCATCAGATCCTGCATGTCGTGAAATCATCATGTCTGCTTTCTCCCTGGTCATCACTAATGCTCACCAAACGCAATTTCAAGCATCGCTTTCTGAATGGCGTCAGGCATGCCCGGGTCGTATTGAGAATGGGAAGCTCCCTTTACAATCTGACATGTTTTCTTCAGCGTGCAACTTTCACTTTCAGTTCGCTCATCCGTAACTGCTTCGCTCTCTAATAGCTTTTCAATAACTTCATAGGCAAAAGCAGGGGGGCAGAGCATGTCGAATTCGCCGGTGATCAATCTTATTTTTTTCCGTAAAGAACGAACAAGTTCCTCGCGACTTTCAATAATACGCTCACCATCTCCATTGATTTTCGCAACTACTGTCTCAAGAAAGTTTTTCGAGTTAATTGAAGACGCATGCGAATTCAAACTCTTGTAAAAGGTCAAACCCAACTTAACGATATCCTCATCTGAAGTCAGTAACTCGATACTAGTTGCGGAAGGATTATCATTGTCGACACCTACAGTTGCGCCCAGATTATCCCACTTCAACCAGCTTACCGCTGCTTGTTGATTTTCGTCTAGGCTTTCGCCCGTCATCAATTCCCAATATTTTTTTACGATTTCCAACCCGGGATTCTCAGTTTTTTCCAATCTTTCCAAATCAGCTCGTGTATTGTATCCAACATGCCCGATGAACCGACGCCAATGCTCAGGATAATACTTTCCCTTGCCGTTTTTACCGTCCCCATAGTCGTGGTCCAAATCCTGCTCCCGAATAAGCCACAGTCCACGCAATACCAGACCAGAAACAGTGCTCCCAAAATATTTGGCGGCATAAGCCAACCCAAGAGCAGCGCCATTCGAACCGCCATAAACGACTTCCCATTTGTCGATACCAAAATGCTGCCTTAACACTTCACAATCGGCGATGTTTGCGTCAATCCCAGTGGAAGTATCGGTCCCAGTTACCTCTTCAATTTTAGACCGTCCCCACCCGCGTTGATGAAAATAGATTATTCTAAACTTAGAACGTATCTCTTCGTTCAAAATTTCCAACCTGTGCTCTTCATTATCCGCTGGTCCCCAGCCGCCGTGCAGGATCAGCATCGGTGCACCAATTGGGTTACCGAGTTCGACGGTATAAAGCGAGAGACCGGTTTCTACTTCGACCATTGATGTTTGTGAGCTGAAAGAGATCTGAGATATCATCCTATTTTTTTTGATTTTTCATGTTTGAAAATCAGGCACTTGAACCTCGGATCTTTGAAGATTTGGAACGGGTGAGGGGTAGTTTGACTCCTAACCCAGGGACCATCCAAAACCTGACTTTCAATCTATTCAGTATCTTAGATGATCAGCGCCTGTCAGCCAACGCCCTATTTTGGAAAACAGTCTGGATAACAGCCCTGGGCCGTGATCCGGGGACAGCGTCTCGCGGTTAAAGGTTCGTGGCTCGCGCCTCATGGACGCCGAACCGGGTTACTGGGAGTGATTGCTAGATCTAGATCGATTTGGGTCGAGGGGTGAGGGTGCATGTTGTGGGTGCTTGCGGCTCGGACCTTGGGCGGGTGATGGATGGGTGGAGGCAGCGAAGAGTAATTTTGTTTGGATGGGCTGCAAGGTTCAAATCCTGCCCTCGCAACCGGCTAGAACCACGCCTCCTGATATACCCATAGGTATATATATATTTATAAATAAGAATAATTAGACAGGTACGGTTTCGCCGATTG
>JAKMGP010000239.1 GCA_022424905.1 Akkermansiaceae bacterium
ACGAAAACTGGTCCACCCGAATTGTTAGTCTGGTCCAACCCGAAAGGATCAGACGATGCCAGGCAAGCGACACACGACGGAGCAGAAGATTCGGATTTTGCGTGAGGCCGATCAGGACTGCTAGGAAAAGTCTTTTGGCGGGAAGATCGCGGAAACCCGTGTTGGGCGGAATACATGGGGGAGAAAGGGGGTTGATTCTTTCTTTCCTCTTGAGGAACCAAGAAATTTCTCTACTTCTGGGTCTGCAGCAGCTTAAAACTCCTACCCTGGTCTTTGCTCATAAACAGACCATTCGGTGCGGCGGCATAAACGGTTTTTCCGTCATCGCTAGCTGCAGTCAGGCAGGTAATGCCTTTTGGGCTACCTGCATAGTTCTGCGGGTATTTCTCCCATTCGATATGCCAGAAATAACCGATTCGGCCGGAGTAAACGGTGCTCTCTCCAACGGGTAAGGCGAGGATGCGGTTGCGTCCGTCTTTGGCCTTCCAACTGGTGATCGCCGTGTAGGATGTGTCCGGGGCAACCTGGGCACGGTATTGATGGAGGTATTGTCCAAGGTTGTAGCAGTAGTAGATCCCGCTGGATGTCGTGAAGTAGAGGTACTGCCCGCCTTCAGGAATAGCCTCAAATGCAATGTTGGTAACCGTCCAGTTGTTCTTCTCGGCAAAGACGGTCAGATTCTTTCCGCCGTTCGTTGACGTATAGATTTTCCCAGGAATTGTCTTACTGCCTGCCGTTCCGACAATCAGAAGTTTCTTATTGTAAGGACTGAATGCGACAACGGTGATACACTCGCCCTTCAACCCTGAGTATGTCCATGTTTTACCCGCATTACTACTGATATGCAGACCTGATGTTTTGCCACCCGCAGCCACTTGATTCGGGTTGTGAGGGTTGAAACTGATGGTTTCTCCATAGAGAACGTTTTTACTAGAATCATCTGAGTCAACAGCCTTTGTGACGTTAGTCCAGGTGTTACCGGAGTCCGTGCTGCGATATAGACCGGATGATCCACCTGCTAACAGTATAGTCGGATTGGCCGGTGATACAGCGATCGTTCTAATGGATTTTCCAACAGTGAGAGGCTTAAGAGTCTTGCCACCATTGGTTGACTTCAGTAGGCCATTCTCTGATGTCCTGACGTAAAGAGTGGATGGTGTCTTCGGTGAACATGCAATGCCGACGTATTGCCCTTTCTTAACCGTGAATCCCGGCTTGGAAAAAGGGAGTTCAAATGCTGTGTCTGTAATAGTAATCTCGCTGATATTTCCAGAGAAGAGTGTCTTGTTTTTTCCGGGAGGGCGGACAGCAAAAATAACACCGACATTAAGCTCAGCTCGTTCATGGCGCCAAATGCGTTCACAGACCCGCTTCCAGGTCTTTCCATCTGCAGAGGTGTAGCCCGTCCATAGCCGTCCTTTTCGGCTGATCCGAATCCATGGTTTCTTGTTATCAAGTGCGTGACGACTCTGTCGTGATGTCTCGAGGTCACGATCACAGGCAGTTCCTCGCATCCAGAGCCCTGCGGTATCCCACAGACCGAAGGACGCATTTTGTGCCCAAAGTGATTTTGGTTTGTCCGTTGCAAGGATACCCATCAGTGAGTTACCGGCAATACCATTGGCCGTTGAGCTTCTTGAGATTTCTTCTATATTGGCAGTCATTGTGAAGTCGCCCTTTATCTTGCGGTAGGCAAACAGAGAGCCGTCACCGGTAACCGCTACGGATTTCTTGCTGCTCGAAACAGCCAAGGGCAGTTTCTGTTCACCGGGGATTGCATACTGCCAACTCGGAGACCGGTTGTCTTTTGAAAGCACCGGCGTCTCGACCGAATCCACGGATCTGCCGTCATCGTACCAAAGGCGTCCCCAGAGCGTCTGTTTTCCAGCAGGCAGTACGAAGGTTGGTTTTACGGTCGCATTATCCACAACACCCAACATCAGCGTGCCCGTAAAGATCTCCAACTTTGAGAATTTCCGGCCCTTCAGTTGGTGTCTCTGAGTGACAGTCAGTTTGTTGCCCGTGGTGATTGTGTGAACCAGAGATGCGACTGGCACGGAGGTTGCTTTCCTGCATGAGAGATCATTCGGACCAACTCTGCGATAATCAAAGCCGGGTCCCGCCCATTGAAGGTCAAGTTTGTCACGAAGCCCAATACCGTGTTTTCCCCGGAAATATTCAAGATTGAACCGATGCAGTCCTTTCGTCAGAAACGCCGATGATAAGTGAGTCACTGTTGTATGGATACCATCGTTATCAGCAATCACCTTATTTCCGATTGTCAGGCGACTGCCATCGCAGGTGCGTAGTTTGAAGGTGTATGCGCCTGTCGTCGGCACATTCAGATAACCATTAAAGCTGAACGCGTAAGAGGTCTTTTTCCCCTGTGTCACGGAATCTTCAATCGAATTCAGATTACCCTGTTTTCTCGCTGTAAGTGCGTTGAGCTTCGGGAGCGCTTTCCAGTCGCCTTCATAATACCGGTAATCCAGGCCGGATGTCAGGTCTGTAACGTTTACAGCGGTCTGAACCGCTGCGGATTTAACAGGGATAATGGTAGTGGTTGGTTGGTCGAAAATATCATAGACGGTCAGTTTGACACTGCTTGCACGGCTCGGGAGGTCCAGACGCTTCAGCGACACGTGCGGCATGGCCTCTTTGATACTCCTGAGCAGCGTGCCCTTGCCGTTTGTTCCTGCGTATACGTCAATCTGATAAGCTAGTTGCGGAACACTATTTGTGGGAACGTTCCAATTAACAACAAGCTGATTCTCATATGCCATCGCACTGGATGTATTAATTCTGAGTGTTCCTAAGGTAGGCTGATCCGGTTGATTGGTGAGTTTGAAAATGAGCTGATTATTCTTCTCGACGGCATTGTGTTTGTGCCCCTTTGGCATCGGGCCTTCGTAACGAAATACGGTACCGTTCTCAACGATATGCCACGTGCTGGGATACGTCTTCTTCTGACTGATCGTGTCCAGTTTCTTCCAAGTGCCCTTAAGCCGTTGATATGCCAATCGGCGATCAATGATCCGTTTGCCCTTGGGCCCTGTTTTTTCAACGAAGCATGCGGCCCCTTTTAACCCGGTGATCTTGACCGGCACACTGACTACACCCACCATGTGCCATATACTGTTGGTTGTATCATGCATCCACCAGCCCATATAACCCTTGGTTTCCGGTGTGTCAGGATCCTGCCATGATCGCATGACCATCTTGTACCAACGTTTGGGTTTTAAGAACGGTAGTTTGCCACTGTGAATGCCGGCTTCGGTACCCTCGCCGGACATGGTGCCACCCGTAAATGGATTACCCAACGCGACCACCCGGGTTCGGTTGCCCTTGTAATCCTTGCTGGGCCAAAAGGACCAGACCTCATGTCGATTGGCCGCTTCGATCTGAGCAGGCGTAGCGTTCTCGCCTTTGCCATAGGTCGCGATCCCGCCATAGAGATATCCGCCCTTGGGATAGGGCTGAGTGTTCCAGAACGAGAAGTAAGTGCCCTGAGGCCAATAGGGCCAGCGTGCTTCAAACATGATAATTTCCGCACCGTTCTCTACACCAAAGCTATACCAGGTAGCATGGGCCTTATCCAGGGGAGCAATCAGGGCGATTAATGCGATGAGAGCTACGGAAAATCTAGGTCTGCGTTTTGCTGGTGTCATATTACCATCCTCTATTTTTGTTTGCTGCTGCTTCTAGGAATTTGCTTTTGGCCGCGTTCGCTGTGATGCTTTCTAAGTAGGCCAAGGAGTTGGCTCGCCGTTACGAAGCGTGTGCCGGACGGAAGCAGATCAATGGTCTTTTTGATGGCGTCCATCGGGCCGCCGATGCTGTCCCATGACCACGCATGAACGTTTACCAGAGCAAAACTGTTCGAATCGGTTGCCGGCGAAGCGGGCAGCGTTTTGATAGCAGCAGCGACCTCTTTGGGGCTGGCCCCCTTCATGCCCTCCCAAAGAAGATACTTGTATGAGAGGCAGGGCTTTCCGTTGTGCCAGTGGAGCTCGCCGCGTCGTTTGTGGTAGGGGGCATAGTCTTTGTAGATGGCACCGAGCACGTTGGGATGTTCTAGGAGTTCGCGAGCCTGTGTCATATTGCCACCCGAGTTGAGGATGGTGACCACTGGCAGGTTGCTAACTTTCATGACCTGGGCGGTTTTCTTTGCAAAGGCCTTCCGATCGGGAAGATAGTTGTGGAAAGCGTAGCCGACCCCACTGGGCCCGGCAATGAGCTCGTCGACATATCGACCACTGGAGGCCGAACGATAGATCTGCCGTTGGATACGTGGTGCTACCTCACTTAGGGCTGGTGCCATTTCCCAACTCATGGTGAACGTGCCCCGGTGGCGACTACCCCAATGCTTTGTGCTCGTAGCGAAAGTGTTCCCGAGCCATTGAAGGTTGTCGCCGTCACTCATCACGAAGGCGATGATCCGCTCCCCTTCCTGTACTTTCGTCAACGGTTTTGCCTTTGGGGGTGCAGGAACCTCCACTTTCAAATGGGAGAGGGCGGAGAGGTTTGTGGACCAGTCGGCGGGAATCCCGGCGGCACCTCCCTTGCTGATATCCCGGACCCAATTGCGCTCATCCTTGCCCCACCCGTAAATCAGCCCTTCCGGAGCACATTCACGCGCGAATCTGGTGCGGACATTGGCTGCTACGTCCCAGAACACGAAGGCGTTTCGTTGCACAATGAAATCCCGTAAATGCCACACTTTCCTGGGGGCTTGTTCGGCAAGGATACCTTTCGCGAACCGGTCTTTGAATGTTTTATAGGTTTTCACTGGATCGTCATAATCCGACACGTCGTAAAGCACTTTAAGCCCTTCTTTTTTTGCGCGTTTCAGAATTGACTTGTGTACCGCGACCCCCTCAAAAGGTCCACACAAGGCGGTGGCTGCGTTGATGCTTCTGTTGCCGGAGTCATAGACGATGCATCCTTTGATCTTCGCTCGAAACGCCGCAACCAGTTCCCACACCGTTGCAACCCGCTCAAGTTCGTAACCCTCCGTCTTCAATTCATTGAGCAGAATCTCCTGCATGCCACCCCCTTTGATCCAGACTTTTGCGTCCGTCTTGTTGACCAAGCCCTGCAGGGTTGCAGCCAGCGTCCTCTCGGCGTCAGAAGCTCTCCTGATGTCAATTACACTGAGCTTTTGATTGGGCGCCTTGTCATTCTGCGCAAGTTTATCGCCAGCATCAACCATGACGCACAGCCCATAGAGTATCAGAAGTATTAGGTAGAGAGGGACCATTCCATTCTCCGCTGCTAGGAAATTGCTCTTCGCGGGAGGGCTTTGAAGCCGCTTTTGGAATGGAGTAGAGGGGCTTGTGACGAAGAAAGTCTTCAACATTTGCTCTGTATACAGCCGCTCTTTTAGGGGTCAAGAGTTGCTAGGAAATTGCTTTTTCGGGAAGGGGCTGAAGTCGTATCTAAACAACAATTGAGTGAACTGCTAGGAATTTGCTTTTGGCGGAAAGGTCGCGAAAACCGGAGATTGGCCGAGCCCATGGGGGAGAAAGGGGGTTGATGTGTCCAGCCTTTTGGGTCCGTAAGTTGCCTGCGTTGGAATTCCTTTTCAAAGTCTTCGCTGAAGACCAGAGGAAGTTCGTTTCGGATTTCGTCCGCGGAGATGAAACCCGAAATTGCCAGGAGGAGGCAAAGTGTCTTTTTGATAAGATGGTTTTTTTTTGGCGTGGAGGCTCGCACTCCGAAGACGCTAGCATCAAGTTCAGCTCCCGACGCATGCCGAAAGTTGTAACAGATTGACTCCGGAATGGAATCCGGCTATGGCGCCCTATCATGAAATACTTTACGGCCACTTCAGCAGTCATCGTCAGTCTTCTTTTCCTTCCTTCGTGCAAGGACGGTAAGGAGGCTGCTGGCAAGGAGGCTGTAGACACCGATACCAAGAATGGAGAAAATGGCACTCCAAGCCCGGAGAGCAAGGCGGTGGATGCCTTCAAGGAGCAGGTAAAGTCTCTGGAGCTTAACGAGGCCATGCAGGCTGTTGAAGCTGCTGAAGCGACCGCCGAAGAAAACCCTTCACCGATGTTTGAATCCATATTCAGTTTAAACGATAAGCTTCAGGAACTTAAGACCGACGATTTGCCGGAAGACTTAAAAGCAGCGACCGGAACGCTGCAAACCATGATGGGATCTGTGTCCGGTCATATTAAGAAAATGCCAATTCCAATGGATTTGTTCACCAAAGGCGAAGAAGCTATCACCGCTTGGGTTGGCGAAAAGATGGCTGCAGATCCAAGCTTTATGCAAAGCTTTGGAAGCGCCATGAAAGGATGGGAAAAGGAGATGGGTGAGCTTGGCAAGGCGATGGAAGACCAAGGAGATGAGGTCGAAGAGGTCTACAAGAAATACGAGATCCCAATCGATTTCCCCGAGGAT